>CAYGYP010000154.1:0-5085 GCA_964354115.1 uncultured Candidatus Bathyarchaeia archaeon
GGCCCTTGCCGGGGATGTGGGAGGTCACCCGGGCAATGAACTCCAGGTAGTCCAACCTCTCCAGCTCTATGAAGGAGCGATTGCGGATAGCCGAGCATACGCGCTTGCTGCTCGCTGAAGGAGATCATCATAGGTGAATACCTCGTCAACGTTCAACTGGTTCTTCACAAGCTCGAGGTAATCACGCACTTTGCGGCCCCGGCCCACGCTCTCTTCCGTGGCACGGCTGATTACGATCATGGTTCGATGATCGACGGAGATACCCGGAAACTCCTTCCTGATTTGGTCGTAATGCTTGAGGATGTATGTTTTCCATTCCGCAATTTGAAATGCCGCCTGTGTCACTTCAGAGCGCGACTCCCCGCGAACAGTCCCCAGATTTTTGGATGGGCATTCGAGTTCAATCAATTTGTAGCTATTGTTAGGATAGCGGACAATAAAGTCGGGTTCTACATACTGTTTTCCGAGAGGCGACTCCCCTGGCGGGTAGATAAACCTCGGCTTGCTTCTGATGTCGCCATAAACGTCAAGCATTATCAGATTTTCTTCGAGGAATCGCTGAAAGACCGCTTCGTCCTCTTCAGCTTCTTCTGTGAGGAGGGTCGCGAATCGAGATATTGTATCTCCAAGTATACGCAGGCGATCATGAAAGTGCTCCACCCAAAGATTCGGGGCGCCACATGAAATCGTACCCCCTCCAGTTTGGTGTTGTCTCGCGAAGGCATAGCCAAAGTCGCGTCGCAAATCGACGGCAATCCGGATTGAGATGGAGCGCTCGTCCCATGCTGCCTCATCGAGGTGCGGACCTAGCTCAAGGTAGTGAAAGAATCGCTTGCTATTCCTGTCAGCAGGCACGAATCCTAAGTCCCGGGTGATGTGGGGTCGCCAAAAGGGGGAGGTCGGTTCGGGAAGCTTCACATCCAAGATAAGGCCATAGGCGCCAAAGGTTAGCCGCTGGATAAGCGAAACCCAGGGGATATCGTACTGTTCAACGCGGATCTGAACGGCTCCAACCTGTACGTCAGTCTTGGCAATAAGACGGCCTAGATTGCCTCGCCAGATATCGTCCGGGATACCAGACTGGGCCACAATTCGGTACAACCCAATCGGCTTTCCCCAGATTCCTTCGGTCTTGAGGAGCGTTATAATCTCTGCCGGCGTCCGCGAGTCTGGAAAATCAGTGACAAGTGCCGGACCACCAGCTATTTCCCATGGGTATTCTGGCTGCTTGGAGAAGTCTGCTATCGCGTAACCGTCACGGGCAACCAGGCAAAGAAATTGCGTGGAGTAGAGGAAGGGGGACACTTGCAACGGAGGGTAGCCGCCACCTGTCGGTGCAGGATCAACGAACGCGCGGTACTCACTACGATAGGCCTCGACGTACGAGGCGAGGTAGTGAGCGATTTGGGTCAGAGTGACAATAACCATTGATCGTGGTACTCGCGCTTCCTAATGGGGGCGCTGAGCGAACTCGGGGGGAGCCGGAACGGTCGGACTACGGTCCCAACGAGTCGCACTCTCCCGCGCGCCCTGCGCGGGATTCAGACGCGACCCCCTGCTCTGTTGATAGGAATTTCGTTTTCTGCTGCGCTGGCTGGATGAGCATTAGTGCGTCAATTTTGCCTCGTCCCCTCGTTAGGGATGATAAATCGCGGCGTCGTCGGATGTCAAGTTAAGAAAAAATAGCTGAAGTCTGATTCGAAAGACGAGAAAGCGCTTGTCCGCGTCCTCCGCGCCATCGCCAAGGAAGAGGCAAGACCACTGGGGAATGAGTGAAGAAGGTCAGTGACGTAACGCAGGATGGCCAAAAAAATGCGCGGCGCTGCCGCAGCAGGTTTTTTTGCCTTACCCTGTGGCCCGGGCAATGAGTATCTATGATGTCTTTTCACCGGGCAGGCGTAGGCTTGTCGAAATCGAGGCGGAGACCTCTCTGCAACAAAGGTCAGATTGAGGTGGGCGATAAATATTGGGCATTGGCGTACAGCCCGTAATAACACTCCGTGACCTGGCCCTTGTCAGCGATATGGGAGGTCACCAGGGCGATGAACTCCAGGTAGTCCATCCACTCCACCTCTCTGGCCTCTTTCCCATACCGGTAGCAGACCTGACCTTGCTTTTCATCGAGGCAGAGACGCTCCAGGGAAAGGAGCGGCCGGATCATGTATTTCCCCACCCGCTCGGCCTCTTTCCTGGTCTTGGCCCGGACCTTGTTGTGAACCGAGAAGCCCGAGTGGCGCCAAGTTGCCATCTTCTCCACCAGAGCCTCTGAGATGAGCTCCTCGTTGAGGAGAAGGGAGAAGACTTCCCGGGAGAAAGTCTGAGCCAGGAAGCCGTCAGAGATAGCAGGGAGGAGATGGAAGCGCCCGTCTCGGTCCGCGCCGCCCTCGGTCACCACGAGATGGATATGGGGGTAATGCCTGACGTCAGAGTGAGGTTTCGGCGCGCAAGCGACGATAAGCTCCACGCAATAGTTGGACGTTCAGAATTCCATCATTTCTCGGATTTTCTCCGGCGAACGCATTCTTTTCGTCTTTGCTACGATCGCCTGAATAGTTCTTCGGAATTCCTTTTTGCATCGTTTTATCCGACGGACCGTCCTCTCCATCTCATCTTGGATGATATCGAGAAAATCCGGGAAGAAACATTCTGTTACAACATCTATGTTATAGCTTTCCTCTTGCGCTGCTTGGATGATGGTTCGGCGATATACAAGGTGGCTGGCGTATCTTATGGAAACGCCCTTACGTGTTGGGCGTGCATCCAGCAGATCGCCCTGAAGAACGATGACCGGATAGTAGAACTCAATGTTAATGCCCTCGTCTGCTGAAGGATGGAAATTCTTGAACTGCTTATCCACAAAGTATGCGGTTGCGTCGCAAAGCTTCTGAAACGAGTCATAATGACTCCCCTCATGTGCGGCGATCCATTTGCTATCTTTTGTCTGTGAGAAAGAGCAGAACTGTGTGGCGACTCGGCTCTTGCAGAAGTGCAGGAACTTGTCCATGTGAAGGAATTCAGGGAGTGATTCCCATTTGTCACGCTTCATGTTCAATAGGATCTTTGCGGGGAGCCCTGCAAGCTTCATATCCTCGTGGTACATGAACCCGATTTGTGGTTCTTTGGTAAGAAGTGCGAGGGGCTGAGGATTGTTGATGCATTCAATAAGAAGAACTGGAAATATGAAATCGAGATCGCGTGAGATCCGCGTGGCGCCAAGGGCATAGATATCAAGTTCACGTGATTTGTTCGTAATTGGGTCAAGATAAGCTGCGTTTGCCTCTACATAATATCCCAAGTCGTCAAATATTGCAGCGATGCGTGCTTCAAGAAGGTATCCAGATCTGAGGAGGGCATCTCTTGCCTCAACGCCAGAGATTCTGCGTCTTGCCTTGTGTGATGAACCCATGGCTATCAACGTCTTGTTTATATGTTTATAGACAACATGATCCTTCGAGTCAGGATCAAAGACTCAACCTGAGCGATTCTGACACGATTTTTTTCCTGTCGCGAGTTTCGGACCTGCTTTTGAGCGTGGTTTCAGAGCCGTGTGAGGTTGTACGAGGTGATCCAGCATGAACCGGTCAACATCTTCCTTGCGGAAAAAAATCTTCCGATCGACCTGGATGAATGGCAAGCCCAGACGCCGAAATTTCTTCAGTGTGTTCTTTCCCACGGACAAGTAAGCCATAACCTCACGGTTGGTCATGTATTTCTCGTCCATGCTTGCGAAATTATATCACAAAAACAGATTGACAATTATCGAAAATTGCTTATAATTATCCATAGAGGCCCAAAAGGGCAACAAATGGCTCATATGGGAGAAATGACATGAAACCCCAACGGGAGAGGAACGTCAAGTACATCCCGGGCAAGAATGGCAGTCCGGCCTACTACGTGACAGACTTTTCTTGTCACGGCAGGCGGGTCCGGCGGTTCGCCGGATACACGAAGGAAGAGGCGCGGGCTTATCTTGCAACGCTCCGGATCGCAGCCAGGGAGGGGAAGCTCGAGGAGCTTGTTGCGCCTAAGCCGGCCGGGGACATCTTCGGCGAGTATGCCAGGACGCTACTGGATTCGGCTGAGTGGAAGCAGAAGCGCAGCCACCGGCGCGATGAGACTTCGCTTGACGCACTCAATAAAACGTTCAGGCATGTGCTACTCGCTGAGATCAAACCGGCTGCCGTGCGCATGTACATGACCAAGCGCGTGAACAGCGATGGCGTGATGCCGGCCACGGCGAACAGGGAACTGAGTTTCCTCAAGTCCATCCTCTATAAAGCCGAGTACGATGACATCATTCAAGCAAATCCGATCAGAGGCCGGCGTATGAAACGGCTGAAGGAAGACAACAACCGTGAGGAGCATATCCTGGAGTTGAAGCTCACAGACGATCAGCTCCGTCAGCTTGTCGATGCCGGCGAAGACTGGTTCCGGGTCATCCTTCGGCTGGCGGTCTCTCTCGGCATGCGCCAGGGGGAGATACTGAAGGCCGAATGGCGAGACTTCAACCTGGCGCTGAGGACGCTGCGTGTTCGCAAGGAAAACGCCAAGAGCAAGGAAGAGCGCACCGTGCCACTCGACCCCGGGCTTGCCGTGGCGATTGACACACTGCCGAGAATCGGGCAATATATCTTCTCCAAACCCGGAGGAGGGCGCCGAAAGGACGTGCGCAAGCCGTTCCTGGCAGCGTGTAAGGCAGCCGGGATACCGACGGGCCGGGCTGACGGCATCTGCTTTCATGATCTCCGGCATTATGCAGCTCGCAGGCTGGTGAAGAAGACAGATGTCGTGACGGCGCAGAAGATTCTTGGCTGGAAGACACTGGACATGGTAAGAACGTACGTTCACCCGGATGATGAGGACAAGCGCAGGGCCGTTGAGGCTGTCGCAGACGAGCTTTTCCCGGAAGCAGGACGTCAAAAAGACGTCAATAGCTACAATGGCCAGACCGAAAATTTGCGGCACGGTAGCGGCACGGAAATAGCTTTTTGAACACGGAATCAAGCATAAACGCTTGTGAATAAAGGTAAATGGCCCGTTAGCTCAATCGGTAGAGCAGCGGACTCTTAATCCGCGGGTTGTAGG
>CAYGYP010000155.1:0-5060 GCA_964354115.1 uncultured Candidatus Bathyarchaeia archaeon
CACGAGGTCGGCCACTTCGTCATAGACTATGAAGGCAGGCTGACATGCAGCTGCGGCAAGCGAGGCCACTGGGAAGCATACTGTTCAGGGAGGAACATTCCAAACTTCGTTAGGATGAGAATCAAAGATGTGCCTCAAAAAGAAGCGAGAGAAAGTTCTCTGCTTGAAAGACTGGGGGGTGACCTATCAAAGTTGACCGCAGCTGACCTGTTTGCTGCCGCGAAGGAAGTCGACAGTCTATCTCTCAGATTGGTCAATGAAATCGGGGTTCTGAACGCGATAGGTTTTGCGAACGTGATAAATGCATATGACCCGTCGCTGATCACGGTCGGTGGTACGGTGACACTGAAGAACAAGAAGATGGTTTTGTCGCCAATCAAGAAGTATGTGAAAGACTACGCAGTAAACAGGGTTCCAAAAATAACTGTTACGCCTCTGGCCGACGAAGCTGGTCTATATGGAGCTGTCGCGGCTGCTCTAAAATACCTATCATGAACTAGACGGCAGTTCAAAGTGCTTCAGCTTGTGACGCGCGTGCCTTGATATCTGCTCCAACTCTGTCCCCCACGCCTGCGATTGTCACCTTGGCTCTTGAGGAACTCCGCTGGCCTTTAAGCTGAAACCGTAGCTCATACGATGCAAGATATCCGCTGTTTGCGTTTATCTTCTAAATTCGTGGCAAGACACATTTTGGCGGTTCTGCCCGACACGTATTTGCAGTAGCTAGGTCATGTGCAACGAAAAGCCGCCAACGAATAAGCCTTACTCCCAACTCATTATCTTCCAGACAATGAAGAATTTCACACGAGTTGCCAATGGCTTAGAAGTGTGCGAACTACTAGAGTACAGTCTAGACATGAATGCGCTACGGATAAAAAGAAAGTCTTAAAAAGACATCTAGGACTAAACAGATATTCGGTGATTGTACGTTAAAGAGGAATTCTGGAGCAATGAAAACAGCTTACGTAGTGCTCTTAGCGATTATTAGCACAGGGGCAATTGTTGGCGTTGGCACGTGGTATTTTACAAGGCCTACGGCAGCTAATGTGGTTGAAATCTACCATTGGTGGACTTCTGGTGGAGAAAGCAAAGCTATTAACGCTTTGGTCGATGTTTTCAAAAGCAAATATCCTAGTGTAGGTGTAATGCAGAGCCCAGTAGCGGGCGGCGCAGGATACGTAATGAAGTCGCTTATGAAGACACTTGTGCTTGCAGGAGAAGCGCCAGACGCATTCCAGTTGCACGCGGGTTACGAAATGAAACCTTACGTGGACGGAGGCTACCTAGACCCAATAAACGATCTTTGGACCTCTGAAGGTTGGGAAAGCGTGTTTCCAGCAGTAGTGAAGGATATGGTCAGCTTCAGCGGGAACTACTATGCCGTTCCAGTGAATATTCACAGAGCAAACGTGGTATGGTATAATAAGCATGTTCTCGATGGAAACGGAATCTCGGCTAACATAACGACCTGGGATGACTTCTTCGCCGCATGTGACACATTGAGCCACAACGCAACTCTAACGTCTCCGATATCGCTTGGGGACAGCGGTCCTTGGGCGGCGGCTCACGTCTTAGAGCAAATGATAGCCAGCGAGGGAATCGACTTCTATCAGGACTACATAAATGGCAAGATAACCAGTGCGACAAATTCAACACTTGTCGATGCACTGACGAAATTCACCAAATACTTAAACTACACGAATGCGAACCACGCCACTTTAACTTGGGACGGAGCAACTGCAATGGTGATTGACGGCCATTCAGCGTTCAACGTAATGGGCGACTGGGCAAACGGAGAATTCTTAGTTGCGAATATGACCCACAACGTAGACTACGGAACATTTCCAGTTCCTGGAACCGTGGACAAGTACGGTCTAGTCATTGACTGCTTCGAACATCCGAAAGGTGTGAAGCACCCGGATAACTCTCTCAACTGGTTAAAAGTTGTTGGGTCAAAAGATGGGCAGAACGCATTCAACCCGATTAAAGGTTCTATATCTGCGCGTACGGATCTGACTGCTACTGACATTGCACTATATGGGCCATACCAGCAGGCAGCCATAGCCGACTTCAAGACTGTGACATACATGTATCCAAGCGTCGTCCATGGAAGCGGCATGCCTGAAGCGTTCAGCACGGTGCTGAGCAACATAGTCTCAACTCTTGTCAATGACAGAAATGTAAACAGTGCTGCCATATCTATAACGAACGCCGTGAAAGATGCAAGCAGCGATTTCACCAAAGTTTGGGAACTGTATTAGATCCCTCTTTTTTTATATTCTTTTTTGCCGATGTCTTTATATGAAGTAGAATATCATTTAGGGCTGAAGGTGACATCTGCTGAAAGAAAGCATGATTGCCCTCCTTATTCTGTTACCATCTATTGTCATGGTGGGCTACTTCGTCTATGCCAGTATCGGATGGAATGTGATAGTGTCACTTTCAGACTGGCAGGGGCTTAGACCTAGCTACAATATCATAGGCTTCAGTCACTACGCCGAAGTCTTCTATGATCCAACATTTTGGATTTCCTTCGAAAACAACCTGTTATTGATATTAGTGTTCGTACCGTCCAGTATTCTCTTGGGTCTTTTCCTTGCAATCCTTTTAGATAATAAAGTCAGAGGGGAAGGCGTTTTCAGAACTATATACCTTTTGCCCTTTTCCCTCTCGTTTGTAATAACAGCTTCACTATGGGCTTGGATGTACGATCCGTCTGTAGGAGTCATAAACACCCTGCTAAGAAGAGTTGGACTAAGCTTTTTGGAATCGGGCTGGGTTACGAATTCGGGTATAGCCATATACTGCGTGGTTCTGGCTCTCGTATGGCAATTCTCTGGTTATACGATGATGATTTTCTTGGCGGGAATAAGATCCATTCCAGAGTCGCAGGTAATGGCAGCTGAGGTAGATGGTGCTCGCGGTTTCGGTCTTTACAGGCGGATCATAATACCACAGTTGAAATCTTCCACCTTGGCCACATTCGTTGTCCTCATGATTTCTGCGCTTAAGGCTTTTGACTTCATCTATGTTCTCACAGGCGGCGGGCCGGGCTATTCCACTTTCGTTTTGCCCTTAGAAATGTATAGGGACACTTTCGGTATGGACCTGTTCGCTAAGGGAGCTGCAATCGCAACAGTACTCTTTGCAGTAGTCATGATTGTGGTCGTGCCATATCTGTACATGTCTTCTCGGAGGAGGGAAGGGTGAAGCCCCCAAGACCAACACGAATCTCAATCTACGTTGCGATCATCCTCCTCGCGTTTGCATTTGTCCTTCCTTTCTGGACATGCATTACAACTGCACTCAAAACAGAGATGGACGTAATCTACACGGTCCAAATTGAACCGCCACCGTCGCCGACGTTGCAGCCTTTGTCGGATGCTTTGCAAATATTGGGAAGACCGCTTCTGAATAGTCTCACATTTACGATATTTGCCACGATCTTTTCTTGCGTCATTGGTTCAATAAATGGCTACGTGCTTTCCAAAATCAGGTTCAAAGGCTCCGACGTACTCTTTCTATTCTTCTCGATAGGGATATTCATTCCTTACCAGACCGTCCTTATCCCACTCGTGTTAACAATGTCAAGATTAGGCTTGTACAACACGCTAGGAGCGTTAGTTTTGGCGCATACTGTTTATGGCATTCCAATATGTACACTTCTCTTCAGGAATTTCTACAAGGACATTCCTGATAGTCTTATGATGGCGGCAAGGACTGACGGCGCCGGAACATGGAGAATCTATCGATCCATACTCTTGCCGCTTTCAGCAGCCCCATTTGTGGTGGCTGGAGTGCTTCAGTTTACCAGCATTTGGAACGATTTTCTCTTTGGACTCGTGTTAGCGAGGGGAAGTGAAGCCCTTCCAGCTTCAGTGGCCTTGGCAAACTTGAAGGGAACAACCACCGCATTTTGGAACGTTCAAATGGCTGGAGCATTATGGTATGCATTGCCTGTGATAATTGTTTATTTGGTGCTTGGAAAATATCTAATAAAAGGATACATGGCCGGTGCTGTTAAAGGTTAAGAGGATCGGAATTGGTTAAGGTAATCACAAAAAACTTGACAAAAAAATACGGAGAAGTCATCGCTGTCAAGAACCTAGATTTGAGCATAAATGACAAAGAATTCTTCATTTTGCTTGGTCCATCCGGTTGCGGCAAAAGCACGGCACTTCTCTGCATTGCAGGGTTGCTTAGACCCGACAGAGGAGAGATCTGGTTTGACGACAAACTTGTGACAAGCCCCGAACGTGACGTGTATGTACCACCCCAAGAGAGAGAACTGGCAATGGTATTCCAAGACTATGCCCTCTACCCACACATGACGATTTTTCAAAACATCGCTTTCCCTCTTGAAGTTAGGAAAGAAAGCAAGAGCGAAGTTGAGAAAAGAGTTAAGGCTACGACCGACCTGTTAGGTATCTCGCAGCTTCTGGATAGAAAACCGAAGCAGCTTAGTGGCGGCCAAAGACAAAGGGTTGCCTTGGGAAGAGCAATTGTCAGAGAACCCAAAATCTTCCTGATGGATGAACCACTTGCAAATCTTGATGCCAAACTGAGAGTCCGCATGAGAGTTGAATTGAGAAAATTACACGAGAAGCTGGGCACAACCACGGTTTACGTCACCCATGACCAAATTGAAGCCATGTGCATTGGAGACAGGGTAGCTGTTCTGAAGGATGGTATCTTGCAACAAGTTGGAGCACCCACCGAATTGTATGATGCTCCGAAAAACACGTTTGTGGCAGGCTTCATTGGAAGCCCTGCAATGAACATGCTCGATGGCAGCCTTGTACAAAAGAACGGGAGTCTCATGATAGACTTAGGAGTCATTGTGTTTGAATTGCCTCGCTGGATGCAACAAAAACTGAAAGAAACCAGCGGATCAAAGGTCATACTGGGCTTCAGGCCAGAACACATTGCGCTAGCAGGCAAATATCAAAAGAACGCGATAGAAGCAAAAGTAGACATGATTGAGTCAATAGGAAGAGAAATCCACGTTCATCTCACAGTTGGCGACTATTCTCTTGTGGCGATAACAACATCAAATAAAG
>CAYGYP010000156.1:0-5056 GCA_964354115.1 uncultured Candidatus Bathyarchaeia archaeon
CAGAATAAAGAGTCGGGCTTCATCTCCCTGAGCCTGGCGTTAGAGAGGCCACGTCGCCGCTTTTCGTTCGGGTGTATTACCAAGGAAATCGGCCTTGACTTTTTCCAAGAGGAGGTCGATTATTAAGGCCGATCCCAATTCCGAGGAGGGGAACATGCAAAAACACCCGTCCAACTTTCCTCTTTTGTTTGAGAAGATCAGCGCTTTCCTTATTCAATTCAACAAATTGCGAGAAGTGCGGCAGAAGTCTCCCGCTGAGTTCGCCGCCGAATTTGACAAGCTGGTCAAAGCCAGCAGCCCGTCCCTAGCTGATGAGGCTCTCGCGGCATGGGCTGAAATCGTTGACACGGTTTACTACGGCAGGGCTAGCCGGGGCTGCCTCGGCGGTAGTACCAAAATAAGAGGTTAGGCCGCATTCCCCCCGGCCGGGGAATTTCCAAAGCGGCGAAAAGGTTTCGGGGAGAGCCGATCTTACGCCCTCGTCTTTTCCGGGACCGCTCCATCGAGGAGATGGAGCTTGAAAGTTTCGGCCTCATATTGACGGACCGGTGCAATTTCGAATGTTCCTATTGTTATCAGAAAAAGGGGAACGACTGCCTGGATTTTTCGACCCTGGCCCGGATGATCGATTTCTTCCATCCTTTTTTTGCCCGGGAATGCGTCCTCAGTTTCTACGGCGGCGAGCCGCTTCTCGCCTTTGACCTGATCAAGCGGGCTGTCCGGCATGTGGATGGATTGCCGGCGGAGAGTCGGCGCAAGATCCGGTTCTCACTGACCACGAACGGCAGTCTCCTGAATGAAGAGATCCTGGAATTCCTGGCTGAGCACGAGTTTTCGCTCGTCCTGAGCTACGACGGGCTGGCCCAGGATTTCACGAGAAAAAAAGGAAGTTCCGATTCTCTTCTTCCGGTCATTGCCCGGATCTTGAACAACCCGAGGATCTCCCCGGAAACCAACAGTGTTTTCACCTCAGAGACAGTCGGATATCTTTCAGGGTCGGTAGAATTTCTTATCCGGCTGGGCGTTCCCAAGCTCGATGTCAACTTCGCCCATGTTCCTCCCTGGACAGCGGCCGCTCTCCTCCGGCTGGAGGAAGAGATCGTGCGGGTGGGGGAATTCTTCCTTTCCCGATATGATGATTTACGGGATATTCCATGGGTCGATTTTTATCAGGAACTGAGAAAAGCCGTTTATCACTGCCCGGCCGGACTGGACCGGATGGCCCTGTCGGCCCAAGGAACGCTGTGGGGATGCGTTGTCTTCCCCCACTATCGGAGGGGAAAACACGGAAGCTCGGGATGTCCGGAATTTTGTTTCGGAGACGTCGATTCTTTTATCAAGAACCCTCGCGAGATCTATGCCCAAAAGATCGCCCTTTACTCTGAGCTCCGGATGGATCGCTTTTTAACACCGGAACGTGCCTGCCTGATGTGCGCTGAGCTGGAGCATTGCTGGCTCTGTCCTCTGGCCGCGGGGCTGACGAGCGGGGAGATTGGCAGGATTTCCGCCGAAAGCTGTCAGAGGGCCAGGATCCTGAGAAAGGGGAGACGCCGATTGCTGGATGAATTCGATCAACGAGGCCGCCACGGCCGTCAGGGCTCTTCCGGCTAGGGGGTTTTTTTCAGGGCCACGAGCTGTTCTTTGGCGTCGTCCACTTCCGGTAGCCCGGGGTCGGCATTCTTCCAGAGTTCAAGGAAATTCTCGAAATGGGCCACCGCCGCGGCCCTGTTTCCGGTCCTCTGGTATATTTTGGCCAGCCAGTAGTAGCTTCGGGCATAGATGTCACCCCATTGGAGCCTTCCCGTAGTCAAGGAAACGATTCCCTGATAAGTCTCCAGGGCCCGGGACCAGTTTCCGCCCTGATAATAGGCTTCTGAGAGACTGTTCTTGTAGAAGGCATGTTCGTCTGTGTTTTCCCGTTGAGAGGGCAGGAGTGAGACCGCATGTTCAAAATAACGGACGGCCTCGTCCGGCCGGCCCTCGGCGAGCGCGATGTGACCCATCAGGTGATCATGTCGTCTCATTTGATTGGGGAAGCTCGCCCTTTCAATGACTTTGCGGAGCTCCTCACTGATTCTTTTCGCCTCTTCGATCTGGCCCATTCTGAGAGAAGCGAGACCCAGAAGATGGAGAACGTTTTTTTGGACACCCATAGCGATGTTTTTCTGGGCCATCTCGAGGGCCGGTTTCAGCGCTACGGCCGCCCTTGAGAATTGCCCGACCTGGAGGTCGATATAGGCCAGCAGGAATCGATAGTCGATTTCGTCATAAGTCAGGTTGGCTTTTCTGGCCAATTCGATGCCCTCGAGAATTCCTTTCTGGGCCTGACGATATTCGCCCTGCTCGATTAAGAGCCGCGTCAACCAGACATGGCCTCGCAGGTCGGGCGTGTCGGCGATGGCCTCTCCGCTCCTCTGGATTTGTTCATAGATCCCCCGGGCGGCCGGGAAATCTCCCTTGAGGTGATAAAGATGGCCCTTGACCTCTTGGAGTTCGAGATTGTCCGGCATCCGCACCAGGGCCTGTTCGAGTTCGGCCGAGGCGCGGTCATAGTGGCCCTGGATAAGATAGAGCAGCGGCAGCTGCCTGAGGAAGAAGGCCCCCTCCGGAGAAACCTGCAGGCCGGCCCCGCAGAGCTCTATGGCTTTCTCATAGAAGCCCTTGGCCGTGTCAATGAAGACGATGTTCTCCAGGGCGAGCGCATTTCCTGGATTGAGGGTCAGGATCTGATCGAACTGCTCCAGGGCCAAGTCCCATTCTTCGAGATTGCGGCGGATCGCGCCGAGCGCGGTCCGGCCTTCTTCATCTTGCGGGTAGAGTTCGATCAGTTTTTGATAGCTCTCGATTGCCCTGAGCGGGGACTCATCCAGCGCATAGGAGGAATAGCCCTGGATGAGATAACGGTCCCTTTCCGAGACGCGGTCCACCAGCGTCAGTGCCTTTTGCAGGTTCGTCCTGTGCTGGGCATTATCGCCGAGGTATTCATAGCTATCGGCCATCTTCAGATAGGCCATGGCAAAGTTCGGATCTTCCCGGACGGCCATTTCGAGGGCCCGAATGCTGGCCGTATAATCTCTTTGGACGTAGTATTTCTCGCCGTCGATGTAGTGGCGCAGGGCCTCACGCGAGGTCGTTGTGATCTCGTCCAGGTTTTGGTTGTAATCGCCCGCGATTTCCTCGGGGGACAGGCGGAGCCGGGATTTCACCTTCAGGCTCATGTCCTCCACCATGGAAAAGAGGTCCTCGAAGCTCTTCCCCCGGACGATGTCCGGCTGCCCGAGAGTCTCGTCCGTCTTGGCCTTCCTGATCGTGAAACTGATCCAAAAGTCGTCGCCCACCTTGGTGAAGCTGGGCAGGACAAAATAGGCGACGTTGGCCATGTCGGCGACACGGTCGAGAGTCTTGGACAGATGATGTTCTTCGTCCATTTGTTTCAGGTCTTGGAGGACCTGCATCAAACGGTCTTGCGGCAAAACGCTGAGATACTTGGACTGGGCGAGGTCGATGAACAAGAAATAGGGGATTTGCCAACGGAGAAGAGCGCTGAGACTCGGATCACCGGAGTTATTGACGGCATACATGACGGCGATCCGGATCCTGCCGGAGGGGGGTCGAGGGAGGCGGAAGAACAGCCAGTAGACGGCCCCGCCCAGGAGGAGAATGAGGGCTACGGCCAGGGCGGCCGCTTGCCATTTCTTGATCCTTGTCCCGGCGCTCCCGACGCGGATGTGCTCTTTCTGGATTTCGAGATCCTTGAGGAGCTCGTCCACGGTCTGGTACCGGTCCTCCCTCTTTTTTTCCAGGCATTTGAGGATGATTTTCTCGTAGGCCGGCGGAATCGCCGGGTTGATACGGGAGGGCAGGGGAGGTTTTTCGGAGGTGTGCTTCTGGATATAGCCCGTGACAGTGTCAGCCTTGAAGGGGGGGATTCCAGTGGCCATCTCGAAAAGGACGGCCCCCAGCGAATAGATGTCGGACCTCTCGTCCGATTCCATTCCCCTGGCCTGCTCGGGCGAAAAATATTTCGGCGTTCCATAGGACTTTTCTGAAGGCTGGACAACAGCCGGGGAGGCGGATTTTGCCAGGCCGAAGTCGGTGACGAAGACTCGGCCCGAATTGTCGACCATGATGTTCTGGGGCTTGAGGTCCTGGTGGATGATTCCTTTCTGGTGGGCCGCCTTCAAGGCGTGACAAACCTGGATGGCGATCTGAAAGCAGGTGGCGAGGCTCAAGGTCCCCGAAGTCTGGATCAGCTCGAACAGATTTTCGCCCTTGACGAAGTCCATGGAGATGTACTTGATCTTGTTGATCTCTCCCAGATCGTGGATCCGGACGACATTCTCGTGAGAAATCGACCGGCCCAGCAATGTCTCTTTCCTGAATTGTTTGATCATCTGGGGCCGGGAAGAAAGGTCGGGACGGATCATCTTGAGAACGACCGTGATGCCGAGTTCGTGATCTTCAGCTTTGTAGACCCGACCCATCCCGCCCTGGCCGATTTCTTCGATGATCGTGTAGCGCTCGCCGAACTTCTCTCCCGGACTAAACCTGAGGGTTTTGCTGACGGCCGCCTCTTCGGCGGGGGAATAGGAAAGGGTCGGGGAGGTCTCCTCGATGGCGGAACCGCACCTGCCGCAAAACCGACTATCGGAAGGATTATCGTGTTGACAGGAAGGACACTTCATGCCCCTTCACCCCACGGCCATATCCCAGACGACTTTCTGGATGCCCGGTTCATTCGCGGCCTCGAGCTCGTTGATCAGCTTGCTGCCGCTGTATACGCTCACCTTGATTTCGCTCTTGACCTTGGTCTTGAGATAATAAGCGGCGACACCGCCTTCGCGTGCGGAGATACGGAACAACATCATCCTCTTCCCGTCGTTCTCACGGCGGCGGATAGCCAAGTCTCTCGATGGCGAATCGCCACCGCCGCGTGATCTTCGCGGCCGTTTCCGGGGTCAGGTCATAGGTGTTTTTCTCGAAATCCTTCTGAGAAAGGATATATCGCTCGAACGCGTCCCTATTATGATCAAAGCCGGGGAGGCCCAGTTCCGCA
>CAYGYP010000157.1:0-3167 GCA_964354115.1 uncultured Candidatus Bathyarchaeia archaeon
CTGATCCTGAAAACAAGTGTAACCCAACGCAGGCATATGCTGAATGTCCAATTCGTCTATGGACTGAGAACAATCAGAGGAAACTGGAAGTCTCCAGAACGGTCCCTATCTTGATCACGACAAACGCGGAGAACCCAGATGAGGATCAGTTTCGGCGAGAAAAAGAGTTCAGGGGTTCTTCTTAGGGCTTCTTTCTTCTCTCTGGTTTCCTCTCTTCTAGGGGCTGTTCGGGTGGTTTTACTTCCTTTTCTGGTTCTGGCGGTGGTGGCGGTGTCTCCTCTTTCTTCTCTTCGATTTCTGTGGTTATCTCTTCTATTGGTTTTGGCGGCGGTGTCGTTGCCATTGTCCATCCTATCCATGCGCCTATTCCCATTATGGCCACAAACGCTATGAACACTGGTACTGCTATGATCCAGAATCTGACAGCTCCGATGTCTGGTGCCCACATTTCAAGCCATTGCGGATAGAACAGTGTGACAACGTAGAAGATGGCGACGACGAGGCATACTATGAAGATTAGTCCCCCTATCGATTGATCCTTGCTTACCATTTTTGTTTCACCATGTAAGCCATGTTTACATCTTTATACCTTTTAAAGTTTACCATGGCCTCTGCTCTCTGTTAGATTGTGCCCATTTCCCAAGTTGTCAGATATTTCTTCTGCTCAACTGTCAGTTTGTCTATCTGAATACCCATTGCAACGAGCTTCAGCTTTGCTATTGTTTCGTCTATCTCCTTTGGAACTGAGTAGACCTTCGGCGCCATTTTCTCGGTCTTAGCTAGGTGTTCTACGCTGAGGGCTTGATTTGCGAATGACATATCCATGACTTCGGACGGGTGGCCTTCTGCCGCGGCAAGATTGACGAGTCTCCCTTCTGCCAGAAGATACAGCTTCCTACCATTTTTCAGGACGTATTCATCAAGGTTTGTTCTTACGTTTCGCTTTGAGGTTCTCAGGCCTTCTAGGTCTTTCAGGTTTATTTCAACGTTGAAATGGCCGCTGTTGGCGAGTATCGCGCCGTCCTTCATTTTCTCCATGTGCTCTTTTCGTATCACGTTTATGTCGCCCGTTGCCGTGACGAAAATGTCGCCTATAACTGAGGCTTCGGCCATTGGCAATACGCGGAAACCGTTCATCGCAGCTTCAAGCGCTCTGAGCGGGTTGACCTCAGTGACTATCACGTTTGCGCCCATTCCTTGGGCTCTCATGGCTATTCCCCTAGCACACCATCCGTAGCCGCATACCACGAAGTTCTTGCCTGCCAAAAGAATGCTTGTGGCCCTCAGGATTCCGTCTATGGTGCTTTGCCCCGTTCCATAGCGGTTGTCGAACAGATACTTCGTATAGGCGTCGTTCACTGCAACTATCGGGTATTTGAGGTCTCCAGTTTTCTCCATGGCTCTTAGGCGTAAAACGCCGGTCGTCGTCTCTTCAGTTCCGCCCTTTATGTGCGTCAAGAGTTCTTTTCTCTTGCTGTGGATTGTGCTTACGAGATCGGCTCCGTCATCGAGAGTTATCGTGGGGCCGTCATCCAATGCCTTCTCAATACACCAGTAGTATTCTTTTGTCGTTTGCTCACGCCACGCGAAAACGTGAACGCGTCTTTCCGCTAGCGCTGCTGCGACATCATCCTGCGTAGAAAGCGGATTAGAGCCACATAGCGCGATCTTGGCCCCGGCGGCAAGAAGAGTGTCCATAAGGACTGCAGTTTCCTTCGTTACGTGAAGGCATGCGCCTAACCTTATTCCTCTAAGAGGTTTCTCTTGGGCGAACCTCTTCTTGATTTGATTTAGTACGGGCATGTGTTTTGAAGCCCATTCTATTTGCAGGTTGCCCTTAGCCGCTAATGTCATGTCTTTGACTTTGAAGTTCTCCAATATTGTCTTCCTCATCGTTGCTCATGCATAGCTTGGCTATTTAACGTTGGCGGCCAACTTTTCAGCAAGGCGACTTCTTGTTCTCTTGGCCCTCTCTATGACAGCCTCGGTGTTCAGCGTTGTCAGCTTCCTGTTTTCCATGACTATTTTCCCATTTATTATTACCGTTTCAACGTCTGCGGTCTTTGGCTTAAGGCTTAAAGCTTTTCGTGCGTCTTTACACATTGTCCTAGGGGAAGAATGCTTGGACGAGGTTGACAAAGCAGTTTGGGTCTTGCCCTTTCTTGCTTTGCTGGATGCAGTTTCAAGTTTCTACGTCGGAAGCTTGGGCTATCCATCACAGTTTTATGAGCGCGGTTTCTTCGCAAGTCTTTTTCTTCAGTCTGGCCTGATGTACATGTACCTCTATGCTGTGATTTACCTGTTCATTATGGTCGGTGTTGCATATGTCCTGTGGTATATCAAGAACAGGGAGCTCAAGCCTTCTCGCATGTTGGACAGTGTTTTCCCTTGTACTGATCGGCGTCGTGTTCCACATCTATCTCAGATTGACGGCAACACTTGCAGTGAACTTTTTGCTGCCCTCAATCCTTAATCGTAGGCCCAACATGTTCTGGCTCACTGTGACCATATATGTGAGTTCTGCTTTAGGTTTAGGCGGTTATCAGCAGCAAGCTGTTCTCAGTTGGGTGAAACCTCATGACAAAAAAGAAAAAAACCGAAGCTAAATTCACACTGTCAAAAGAAATTCTGCGTAGATATCTGTCGAGTCTCTATGATAAAGAAGTTAAGATTTGCGGTGCTTGGAGGCTTGGCGGCCAGAAATCCGAGGGTTATGAGGATTTGAAGGGTTTTGGGTATGGTTTTCCATATGTCATCGAGTTTGTCGTTGGCGGCGGGACGAGACGTGTTGTTTTGGAAACCATGCGGCCTGAAGGTTTCGGGCATGACGATTTTTCTGATCGTGCTCAGGTTCTTCTTTGGCAGCATTCAGCATTTGGCAAATTGCCGCGGCATGTGCGTTCCCTTGACGTCGGTGCGTTTGTTCCTAGTTCCAAGCGTTTAGCATCGCTAGGCAAATGCAGCGAGTTCTTCATTCTCACCGAGTTTGTGAATGGAAAGCTTTACCATCTTGATTTAGATCGCATGAAAGAAACTGGGCAAATCAGCCAACTGGATGAACAGCGCTGCCTAGCCTTGTCTGATTATCTCGTTGAGATCCACAAGATTAAGCATGAGGCTCCATGGCTCTATGTGAGACGGGCCCGTGAACTCATTGGGCACGGGGA
>CAYGYP010000157.1:3267-4980 GCA_964354115.1 uncultured Candidatus Bathyarchaeia archaeon
TATGGAAAGCTGACTGGAATTTTCGAGAATCTGTTTAGACTTTTCTGGGAGAACTACTTGCAGAAGACCAATGACGTGGAGATTCTGGAGGTCGTCCAGCCTTTCTACGCTTGGCGGGGCTTGGTTGTGGCTTCACCTATATGGTACCCTCACCTTGAAGAGAAAGTGCGTATCAAACTGCTTAATTTCGTCAAGAACGTTCTGACATGTGAGAAATTCGATCTGACTCGTGTGAACTATTACCTGAATAGTTCTTAGGCTCATGCCAAGTGGCATCTCAGGGAGTTGTATCGTAAATCGACATATTCCAGATTCGATATTAAAGAATAAATATCAATTTGACCACTTTATTGTGTCTACGGTGCTTAGCTTGGGGGCTGAATCGGTCGATGATCTGGCCAAGATGCTTAGGGAGATGGGCTACTCGACCAAGGCTGTTGACCAGATTCTGAAGTGGTATAAGAACAGCAATTCATGACTGGACTAGTGTGATGAAAGGCATCTACGTTTTGATTATATCAGTGGACAAGGACACTGCTGCAAGCATTGGCGCTTTTCCTGAGATAAAGTTTGACAAAGGATTATATGCCTATGTGGGTTCTGCCCAAACCAACCTTGAAAAGAGAGTAGCAAGGCACCTGAGCAGGACTAAGCGGAGATTTTGGCACATCGACTACTTGCTCGGCATGGACAGTGTGAGTGTGCTGAAAGTTCTTCAAAAGAAGGGCCCGAGATCAGAAGAGTGCAAGTTTGCGAAGAAACTAGACAAAAGAGGCAGCGCGATAGTAGGATTCGGCTCATCTGACTGCATGTGTAAAAGCCACCTGTTCAAACTCAAAGACTATGAGTTTTTAAGAGAATGGATGGATGAGTTAGCATTGTAGCGGAGGGGGCAGTCATCATTAGAGAAAGCGGCTGGTGTGTTTGGATCACTGGTTTGCCAGGCAGTGGCAAATCTGTGGTTTCTGAAGCCTTGTTTAAGCTTCTGAACAAGAGAGGCATCCGCGCTCAACTGCTGTCTTCCGACGCCCTCCGTAAGGTTGTAACGCCAAGACCTACGTACTCCCTTGAGGAACGTGATATGGTCTATTCTTCACTCGTTTACATCGCAAGATTATTGACGCATAATGGCGTGAATGTTGTCATCGATGCAACAGGCAACCTTAGGCGGTATAGGGAAAACGCTAGAGAACATCTTCCCCGGTTCATAGAGGTCTATCTGAAGTGTCCCTTGCGAGCTTGCATGGAACGTGAGGCTAAGAGAGGCAAAACCTATCGGGCGCCAAATCAAATCTACGCGCGTGCCCTGAAGGCGGAGACATCAACCGTGCCCGGCGTTGGGCAACCTTACGAACCGCCGTTGGACCCTGAGATAACCCTAGACACGATGAAAATCACGCCTGAAGAATGCGCTCAGAGAATAATGCAGAAAATCTTACTCTTTGAGGCTGCGGAAAAGCAGGATTCTACGTGCTGAAACCCGGGAACCCAAATGCTGTACTTTGCTGTATGCTCCCTCCGCCTGCTCCTATGTTGGCCTTCACATCCAACTTCTTCGCTGCGCTCGCATAACCGTGTGTCTTGACTGAGCAGTGCGTGCTGGAGACTGGGCCCTCAAAGTAGGCTTGATCAACCGTCAGTCCTCCAGTGTCAACTTCGGCTTCAAAGCTGACTCCGACTTGAGATGTGTCGATGCCAACGTCTGTCACAACC
>CAYGYP010000158.1:0-4966 GCA_964354115.1 uncultured Candidatus Bathyarchaeia archaeon
AATCATTCAGTCGTTCAGGCTGTATTCCCACGTCCCTGAGCATTTTTTTAGCGCGTTTAAGCGCCTCTTGTTTAGTCACTTGGGGTTCGTGGGTTCGGATTAATTCAACAAAGTGATCACCAATTTTTTTTACAGGATTTAAAGAAGTCATTGGGTCTTGGAATACGTAACAGACTTCTTTTCCTCTCAAGTTGCGCATGTCATCTTTTCGGAGCTTCAAAACCTCTTTACCCTTAAGAATTATCTTACCTTTTATTATTCTGCCAGGGAAAGGAACAAGGTCGATTAAGGACAAGCCTAGTGTAGATTTTCCTGAGCCTGATTCTCCAACTATGCCTATTGTTTCAGCTTTGTCAAGAGAAAAAGACACATCCTCTACTGCACGTATTTTTCCTCTTCTCATCCAGTATTCCACAGTTAACGCATCCACGGTTATCAATGATTGTGACATTGTATTTATCTTGCCTCACTGTTCAAGTCTCGGGTTCAACAGTTCGCTGAGTCCTTCTCCCATTAACGTGAATCCTAAAGCCAGAAGGATAATCATTAAGCCCGGAAAGGTTATGACCCACCATGCACCACTTGGAAGAAGTTGTCTTCCTTGCGTCAAGTCCCAGCCCCAATCTGGAACATCTATCCCAACCCCTAAACCAACAAAAGTTAAGCCTGCAGCCGTCAAAATCGCATCGGCAAAATTGACCGTGGCCACAACCACTATTGAAGGAAGCACGTTTGGCAGGATGTAACGAAGAAGTATCGCCCGTCCTCCCGCACCTGCTGCTTGCGCAGCTTCTGTGTAAGGCAATTCTTTTATGGTTAGAACTTGACTTCGCACTATTCTGAAGTAGGATGGAATGTAGACAACTGCTATAGAGAGAGCCATGTTAACTACTCCTCTTCCCATAATAGCGGCTATGGCGATAGCGAGAACCAATCCCGGAAAAGCATAGAAACTGTCCATCACTAGAGTGAATACTTTGTCAAGCGTGCCGCCGGCATATGACGAAAGGAGACCAATGGGTACGCCTATGATGAAACAGAAAAGCACTGAGAGAAGAGCTACCTGAAGCATGATACTGCCGCCACACAATACTCTGCTTAGCATATCTTGGCCCAGAAGGTTCGTACCTAGAGGGAAATCTCCACTTGGTGAACTAGGATTTGGAGGTGGCCTAACATTTATGGCCGTTGGATCATGTGGTGAGACCCAAGGACCAATTACCGTTATTAAAATCATTGACAATACTATTACTAACCCGATAAGCGTCATCCAGCCTGCTGAGCCTCTTCGAGTCAACGATGTTAAGCCTGGAATGAAGCGAGCAAGGATGGATCGTTTGATCTCCAACTTCGGCAATCCTGGTTCCTCCTAGAATCGTATCCTTGGGTCAAGGTATGCGTACAGGATATCTACGACAAGGTTTACGATAGCAACGATGATGCCGAAGAAGATCACGGCTCCCTGAATAGCTGTGTAATCCCTAAAATTGATTCTTTCAACTATATATCTTCCCAATCCCGGCCAAGAAAAAGTGGTCTCTGTCAGAATTGCTCCCCCGAGAAGCATAGCGAATTGCAGACCCATCATGGTAAGTATGGGGAGAAAAGCGTTTCTAAGCGCATACCCATAGATCACTGTTGATTCTTTTAATCCTCTCGCCCTAGCTGCGGTAACGAAGTCAAGGCGCAGAGTTTCGAGCATACTGCTCCTAGTCAGTCTAGTGAAGACGCCCGAAAGCATCAGTCCAAGCGTTAAGGAAGGCAGGAAAAGATATCTCACTGCCTCCACGAACTTTACGATATTTACCTCAAGGACACTGTCGATTATATACAAGCCCGTTGATATGTGCAGAACCCCGGCAGACATGCAAAGCCACGCTACCGTTGCGTAAACACCCCAACCCGCGAAGAAGGCTAAAAGAGAAAACACAATGCCTCTTGGCCAAAACTTTATGTGCTTCCTCCTCAACGCGATAAGGCATATAGCTAAGAACACGAAACCCGCAGGAAACGACCACAAGAAATGGAGAATAAAGCCTCCTGCAGGTTTGCTTAAGTATACGGTCAAGCCGTTTGGCTCCATGATCGGTCCGATGCGTCCTCCTGCGGGAAACCAGTGAAGGCTTATGCTGAAAATCAGCAGAAGGATCATGCCCAGAAAGAAGACTGGAATAGCATATATGACCGTTCCGAAGACCCTTATTAAGTGATCTTGGAAAGACTTGTATGATCTAGACGCCCTTACACCAAGCAATGTTCCGATGCCCACTGCTATCAACATGGAGAATAGAGCAAGCTCAAGTGTGGCCGGAAAGGCGGAGAAGATATGCTGTGAAATCGAGTCATGCCCCGGAGCCATCGACTTCCCCAGGTCTCCGTGCAGGAGGTTTATCAAATATTCGAAGTATTGAACGTACAAGGGTTTATCCAGTCCCAATTCGTGCCTCATTTCCGCAATAGCCTCTTCACTGGCTTTTTTTTCAAAATGAAGTAAGACAGGGTCACCAGGCACAACTCGAACGATCAAGAAAACTATTGAGAGCAGCAAGAGGATCATAGGTATCATAAGTAGTACTCTGGCAATGATGTATGAGCGAAGATTCACAAGGCAGCACCTTTACCATGACGTAAGCTATGATTTACAAGAAAAAAGAGAGGGTGGTGGATGTAAAGCTTACTCCTCTTCTGCGTATAGTAGCCAAATTCGCCAGGTTTGCGTTATGTCTAGGTAAACGCCTTTGACGTTTGGCTTTGTTACGGCCCAAGCAGCCCCTTGCCATATTGGAATGACCGGGCAGTCTTCCACAGCGAAGTCATCAACCTCTGCGTAGAGACTTGTTCTCTCAGATTCGACCGACGAGGCACGTGCTGCGTCGTAGGCAGTCTTCATCTCAGCGTAGTGTTCACCCCGATCGATGTAGTGATGATTGAGCCATACTGCATAGTATAGGAAGGCATAGTCGTCAGGGTCTATGTAGTCGGGGTACCACCCGTACAAATAGACGTGCATGGTTCCTTCTGACCTATGTTCCCTGTAGCTTGGCCAGTCAGCAGACTGGAGGTCCACCGATATTACATCACTCGCTTCAAACTGTGACTTGTATACAGCAGCCTGCTCAGCGCTTGAAGGGTAGTGCCCACTGGATTCGTACCACAACTCGATTTCCAGTTTGTTCGTCTCGGTGTAGCCCAGCGCGGCAAGTTCGCTCCTAGCGTAGGTGTAGTTAGCGTCTCCAAGTACCTTGAATGCTTCGGTGTGCCCCATCATTCCTGTGGGTATTATGCTGTACAGAGGAGAGTTTTGACCGAGGAAAACCGTATCGCATACTTCTTGCCTATCCAAACAGGCCGCCAGAGCTCTTCTAATCCTCGAGTCGTCAAGGTGAGGTAGAGTACCCACTGGATCTTCTTGGAAGATCATGTACTGAATGGCTGCTCCCGTGCCCTGCCAGACCTTCACATTCGGATTATCCTTAAGATCTTCTGTGTCCGTTGCAGTGATATGCCTGAACGCTACGTCAATGTCGCCAGCTTCGATGGCTAGTCTGAGTGCTGTGGCGTCAGCGTAAAACTTGATTATGACGGCGTCCGTTTTCGGTAATCCCGCATCCCTATTCCAGTAGTTGGGGTTTGCTTCCAGTCTCATTTCGTGATCCTTTCCGGCTACTCGTTCCCATTCTGTCAACTTGTATGGGCCAAGATCCATTGTGTGGCTTGCGCGCACGTTGCCTTCCACGTAGTAAACTACGTCGTCCTCGCTCCAATCTGTTTTCCAGCCTCCGGCGTACTCAGGATTAACTATAGCACATGCTTGGGATGACAATAATGGCAGTAATGGACCATAGGGTTGCACCAGATTAAACTTAACCACGTATTTGCTTACGACTTCCACGCTATCTATGATAGTGCTGAACTCGCAGCCGAGTGGCATGCCCTCAGGATGGGCAATTCCAATCGCCCTATCAAAACTGTATTTCACATGACTTGCATTGAACTCTGTTCCATCCTCAAACTCGACGCCTTCTCTCAGATTGAAGGTCCAAGCTTTTTTGTCTGCACTTAATGTCCAATCGGTCGCCAACGCTGGTTCAAAGTCTTCCTCTGTAGCCTCTGAGCCAGGTTCGATCTCCACCAAGGTGCACCCCGTGTTTTGGATTATCTCCCACCCAAAGAAATCCCAAGCTCGAGCCGGATCGATGGCAGATTCCACTGAGTCTGTGGTTCCCATTATCAACGTTTCCTTTAATTTAGGCTGAGGTGCCATCAGGTAGTAGCCAGCAACTCCAGCGATGACTATCACGACAATCAGTATGCCAATGATCACCATTTTGCCAACAGCTTTTGCATCTTTCATTTTCAACTTTTTCACCGTAAACACATTAATTAAGTCGTTCAAAATATAAGATTTTGCCAAGAACTGATTGACCGAAACTATTTACTCCATTAAATTCCATAGAAAAGAAGAAACGGAAGTGCGGGGGCTTCTGCTAGTAAGTGCGAGTTCCAATTTCACCCCGTCTGTCTACCATCACTAAACCCGAGTGCCCGAAAGATTGCCTAACTAGGGTTTCACGGTAGTTCAGGAAAGGTTCAAACTCTTGCCAAGCATAAATAGAACAGCCTTACTGGCAAATCGGTGCTGAAATCCCCTCGCCGGTGCCATGCTTTGATTAGCTTTTTGTCTCCGAGTTTTCGCTGTGTTTTTCTTCTTCTGATATGTGGTGTGTTACGTGGATGGCTAAGCCTGTGGCAGCACCCGCTGAGAGGCCGAGCAGGGTTTCGATGAGCGGCGCGTATTGATTCACCAGTACCAGTATTACTATGCCGTCGAAAACTAGGGCGATGGCTAGATAGCCGTAGCACCACGTTTTGATGCTTGTTCCTCTTGGCTGATTTATGCCTATTCCGACCAGAACGACGAGCATTATTACGGCGCCTATTAACGCGTAAATCACTTTGTTTCACC
>CAYGYP010000159.1:0-4943 GCA_964354115.1 uncultured Candidatus Bathyarchaeia archaeon
GGGATTCGGCTATCCTTATTATTACGGCTACGAATATAAATCCAAGGCGACCATTTTCGGGATGCCGCTGGTTCATATCGCCCAGGGAATTACTCCGCAGGGCCGGCTCAGGGTCGCCAGGGGATTCATCGCCATCGGAAACGTCGCCATCGGCGTCATCGCTATAGGAGGCGTATCAATCGGAATTTTCTCCCTGGCCGGAGTCGGGCTGGGAATCGTCTGCCTGGCCGGAATCGCTCTCGGCCTTTTTGCCGGCATCGGCGGCCTGGCGGTTGGCTACATCGCCATCGGAGGATTGGCCATCGGCATCTATTCGGTGGGAGGGCTCGCCCTAGGGTTCCATACGATCTACAATGACCCCGGCCTGCTGGATTTCTTGAAATCGCTGTTCCGCCATTAAATCTTCCGGCCGGCGCTGAATCCGCCGCCTCAGGGATTTTGACATTCGCACAATCAGTCAATCCCTTTGGAACTCTGAGGCGGCAGGCCTGTCTTCCCATTCACCTTCAACCTATGATATAAAAACTTGAGAAGGAGTCGGCCGTGATCGAATTCCAGCATGTGTCCAAGAGCTACAATAAGGGCAAAGTCAAGGCCGTGGACGACCTCACGCTGACCGTCGCCCCGGGCGAGATCTTCGGGTTCCTCGGTCCCAACGGAGCCGGGAAGACGACCACGATCAAAATGGTCGTCGGGCTGCTCCGGCTCGACAGCGGGTCGATCAAGATCAACGGACTGGACGTTCAGGCGGATGCCCTCCGGACAAAGGCCATGACGACCTACGTCCCTGACTACCCCGCCCTCTACGAGCGCCTGACCGGCCTCGAGTATCTCAACTTCATCGGCGATGTCTATGGCATCCCGAAACCCGACCGGCTGGTGCGGATCGAGAAATGGCTGGAGATCTTCGAGCTCGGCCAGGCCGTGGGAAACCCTATCCAGAGTTACTCCCACGGCATGAAGCAGAAGATCGTCCTTATCGCGGCCATTCTGCCCGCGCCTGAGGTTATGGTCCTCGACGAACCCATGGTCGGCCTCGACCCGCGCGCTTCGCACCAGCTCAAAGAGTTCATGCGCCAGCACTGTGACGCCGGCAAGACGCTCTTTTTTTCCACCCACATCATGGAGGTGGCGGAGAGGCTCTGCGACCGTATCGGGATCATCCACAAAGGCAAGCTCGTCGCCCGCGGGTCGATGGAAGAGCTGCGGCAGATCAACAAGGAGCAGCAGTCGCTCGAACACATCTTTCTGGAGCTGACGGACAAATGAGCAAGTTCGGTGCCCTCCTCCGGGCCGGTCTCAAGTCCAATTTCGGCCTGTCCCTGCTCCGGCACAGGGTGCTCAAGCAGAAAAAGGACATCTGGGTTGTTCTCCTGGTCGCCCTCGGCGTCGTCGGTCTGGCGCCGGTCCTTTATTATTATCTGGAATTGGTGGAATTCATCTACCGTCTGCTCGAGCCGCTGGGGCAGCAATCCGCCATCCTGACTCTGGGCATCCTGGCGGGACAGCTCTTTATCCTCGTTTTCGGCCTTTTCTATGTGGTCTCGGCCTTCTATTTCTCGAAGGACCTGGAGATCCTCATCCCCCTGCCGGTGCGTCCGTTTCAGGTCATGCTGTCCAAATTCGGAGTCATCCTAGCGAACGAGTACCTGACGGTGGCGTTTCTTGTCCTGCCGATCTTGGTCTATTTCGGGGTCCTGGCCAAGGCCGGACCGGCCTATTGGATCAAGGCCATTCTCATCTATCTCCTCCTTCCCGTCATTCCGCTCGCCATCGTCTCAATCCTGGTGATCATTCTGATGCGCTTCGTCAACCTCGGCCGGAAGAAGGACGCCCTGATCATCGTCGGAAGCATCCTGCTCATCAGCCTGGCCATGGGGCTGCAGTTCTGGCTCAACCGCTCGACTAACCTGGAGCCCAACTCGGAGGCGCTGATCAAGTTCTTCTCCTCGTCCGACAGCCTGCTCAACAAGGTCGGCTCTCGGTTTCCCCCCAGCATCTGGGCGACAAAGGCCCTGGCCGGCGGTTTTTCGCGGGCTGCCGTCGCCAACCTGCTGCTCTTCGCCTGCGTATCCCTCATCCTGCTCCTGGGCATGACAGCAGGGGCAGAAGCATTGTTCTACCGCGGTCTCGTCGGACTGGGAGAGACGTCCCGCCGCGGACGAAGGTTGTCAAGGGCGGACATGTCCCGTCAAGTCTCTTCGGGCCGGCGGCCGGTCCGGGCTGTCTTCAGACGGGAATGGCGCATCATGAACCGCACCCCGATCTTTCTCCTGAACGGGATTCTGACTGTCATCATCATCCCGGCCGTTTTTCTGGTGATGGCCAAAGCGCGATCGGACGATTCAGACCTCACGGCGCTCTTCAACATGCTGTCTTCGAAGAACGCTTTCGCCGTTATCCTCGCCTCGGCCGGGTTCATGACCCTCTGCGGGTCGCTCAACGGCACGGCGTCATCGGCGTTCTCACGCGAGGGGAGCCAGTTCTGGATGTCCAAGGTGATTCCCGTCTCTCCGCGTGAGCAGGTGACGGCCAAGTTCCTCCACTCCTACCTTGTGGGCCTGCTCGGAATCGCCGCCGCCACCGTCATTCTCGTCTGGCAATTCCAGGTCAAGTTCGGGATTTTTGCCGCCGCGCTTGCCCTTGCCCTGGCCGCCGCATTCATCCTCACTGCCGTGGGATTGGCTATTGACCTGGCCAGGCCGCTGCTTGACTGGATCAACCCCCAGAAGGCGATCAAGCAGAACCTGAACGTGCTGATCGCCTTATTCGCCGACCTGGGGATCCTAGCCTTGCTGGGGTTGATGTGCCGGATTTTGAGCCGACTTGGCCTGGCCGGAACCACCATCCTGGTGATCCTCGGGCTGGTTTTGTTCGGCCTGAGCGCCGCCGCCTGGCTGTTCCTGGCGAGGTTCGCCGCCAAACGATACTCCGCTATCGAAGTCTGAAAACTCGGCGGCGAGGTTCAGATCTTATTATTTATGGCGATAGTATTCAGCCGGGGTCTTGCCGACGATATGCTTGACCGCCTCTTGAATGCAGACGCGGATGGCCTGCTCGGTCGGGGTCTTGGAAAACCCGCCCAGGGCCACCGGGAGTCTTCCCCCAACATTCGCCTCTCCACCCGCTCCAAAACTGGAGGCGTTCCCCTGCACGGTGGCCGCCGCCACGATCTGGGAGGTCTTGGCGTCGATGATCCGGATGTCGATGGCCAGGTGGGCCTTCTTCACTCCGCCTTCCACGGTCACGCCGAGAACCCGGGTTCCTCCGCCGATTCCCTTGGCGCCGCCTTCGAATTCAGTCACGGACGCGGTGATGATGAGGTCGGCCCCGTAGACTTCGCCTATCGGAGCGGCGGTTTCTTTTTTGACCCGTCCAGCTGCGCCCAGGTCCTGCTCTTTTAAGACTTCATCGAGCTGCTCCCTCTCCAGGACGATGTACCGGTTGGTGTTGAACAAGGCCGTGGTCAGCATATCCCTCATGCCGTCGCCGATTTCCTTGAACTGAAAGCCGTACATCCCGAACCATCCTGAAGCGCCCTCTCCCTTGGCCGTCTTATCCCCGAATACGCCGACGGCCAGGCGGGCTTTGGGACCATCATACCGTTCGGCCTGGGCCTCGGCGATCGTGGGCCCTTCTCCCGAGGTCACGGTGGCCGTTGGTGCGCAAGAGATCAAGGCGAAGACAAACGAAGCAGCCGCGACACAATAAAGCGTCTTTCTCATGTTTTCCTCCTCTGATCGAAGGCATTATATTTCCCGGCAGGGGACATGTCAACGGAATCCTTGCCTTGACCACCCTGCCGGCATGAATCCCGGTTCCCTGAGCTTCGCCACGATGTCATTGGCTGCGCTGAGGGAAAGCTTAATTGGGTCAAAATGACCCGGAGCTTAGGGATTCTTCACCCGATGCCCCGATTGAATCAAAACCTCTGTGGCGCGCGCCAGATTCCCCGCTTTGACCAGCAAATAATCGGTGTCGAATGTCGAGATGGCAAAGATATTGATTCGCGCCCCGGCCAAGGGATTGGCCAGCGACGCGAGCACGCCTGTCAACGAGAGGTCGAGCGGGCCTTCGACTTTGAGACAGCGCCAGCCCGGGTCAGATTTCACGTTATCAGGAACGACAGCCTCCGCACAGACAACCGAAAGCTCGTCGCTGGTGCGAGTGATCGAGATCAAATCGCCGGCGTGAGCCCAATCGGGAATAGGATCATCCGGACCCAAACGGCAGATGGCAAGCGTTTCAGGTAAAACTGATAGTGTGAGATTCATGAATCACCTCCGGATACCCCAGCGTAGATCACTACGAAAATATCAAGCCTTATAAGGTTTTTTCTATGACTATAATCCGCCTGATATTTTTGAGTTTCTCCACTTCACAACCGAGGATATCCCAAGGGTCGTTTCAGGGCGAAATTGGCATCTGATCCCAGATCTCGCCTTCTAACAGTCTTCCTGCAGCCTTTTTTTTCTTTCCGCCCCACTGTTTAAAGAAAAACGCCACCTTGGCCCGAAGACACTGATCTCTGAGTGAGACGGCCCATTCTTTATTCATCGGTCGAGCATTGGGACCAGATTCGCCGCCTACAATAACCCAGTTTATGCCATCTAGTCGAGAAAAGGAAACCGGCCCTAAGAGAGGTTCACAGGAAATGAATTTGATTTTGGCAGAGCTTTCGCATAGTTCGCTCATCCTAGATATGTTGTTTTGGTCTTCGACAGTAACTCCCATCCAAATATTTTTTGACCAAAGCAAATCTTTTGAAAGCCGTAACATTCTCTGACTTCTCTTGGTGAGTATCTGAAATGTATGTTGAGGGCAATTGTTCATTACTTCGAAAATATCTCTGATGAACTGCTCAGGAATCGCCTCATGAAAAAGATCACTCATGGAGTTGACAAAAATCACATGGGGCTTTTTTAACCGATATGGAATGGATA
>CAYGYP010000160.1:0-4915 GCA_964354115.1 uncultured Candidatus Bathyarchaeia archaeon
GCCGCCCTGAGCCGTGGCGAGGCTCGCGAGATAGGTCAGGACGAGGTTCCGCGGGACCAGGGTCTTCAGTGTGATCCCGAACCGGATCAGGTCCCGGCCGGGCCGGAAGGAGGCGAGGAAGAGGGCGTAGACCGGGAAAAGGAACAGGAAGCAGAGCACGACGAAGAAGAGGGAGAAGAGGACCTGGGTCCTGACCTCCGCTGCGCGCAGGCTCCTCATGTGGCCTCCCGCTTGAAGAAGCCGAAGAGATTGAGCTGCAGGATGCTGACGACGAGCACGATCAGCAGGAGAATCAATCCAATGGCTGACCCCAATCCCATGGCCCCTCCCTGGAAACCCTTGAGGTAGATATAGCCGACCATCGTCAGCCCGACATTGTTCGGGGAACCCCCGCCGAGCAGGCCCGCCCAGAGAATGTAGCTTTCCTCGAACATGGCGAACCCGCCGAAAATGCTGATAGTCGTGAGAAAAATAATCGTAGGTTTCAACAGGGGGATCGTGATATGGAAGAACCTGTACCTGGCAGATGCTCCATCTATGTTCGCCGCCTCGTACAACTCCTGAGGGATGTTCTGCAGTCCGGAAAGGTAATAGACGATGTTCACCCCCGTCCATCGCCACGTGGCCATTCCGACCAGGAGCGCCATAGCGGTCGCGGAGCCCCCCATCACCCAGTCCGACGGTTTCACCTTGAAGAGGCCAAGGATCGTATTGACGATGGCCGAGGGGCTCGCGGCGAACATCAGGCGGATAATCGTTCCGGCCACCACTACTGACACGAGGGTGGGAATGAACAGGGCGGCGCGAAAGATGGCGTTGGCCGGATTGCGGGGATTGTTCAGCATGACGGCGAGCAGGATCGGGACGGGGATGAGGATGAGGATCGTGAACAGGGTGTAACGGAAGCTGTTCCAAACCGCCTTGTACATGAATGGGTTCATGAGCCGTTCGTAGTTGAGCAGGCCGATGAAACGGGTCTGTCCCGGGATGATCTCCTGGAAGCTCATGATCACCGTGCTCACCAGGGGATACAAGTAGAACATGAGGAAGGACACGATGAAAGGGAGCACGAAAAGATACGGCGCGCGCCTGATGGATCCGATACCTCTTTTCACACGATCCCCCTGCCCGAGGCGATAGCAAGAGGGTTCGGCCGAAGCCGAACCCTCTTGGAGAATGCAGGTTTGGTCCTATTTCCGGAGCATGTCAGCCGCTTCCTTGAGCGCCTGGGCGGGCGTCTTGCTCCGGTCCTTCAAGACCGCGGGTAGGACGCTGTTTCGGATCATGGTGATGCAGTCCGGTGACTTGGTCGTGATCGTAACGGGATAGATCTCGTCCTTCACGGTCAATAGCATCTTGAACAAATCCGGCCCGTTCTGGAAATACTCGGTGAACTTGTTCGGCGCGCTCATGGCCGGATCGTTCCACACATCCCAGCGGATGGGGTCGAAGCCGAGGACCTGCCAGACCAGGAGGTTGCCCTGCTTGGAGCCCTTGGCGAAGAACACGAACTTCTTGGCGAGGTCGATGGACTTGCAGGTGTTAAAGACGACCGTTCCCGTGCCGCCTATGCCGGCGGAGCGGTAGCCGCCCTTGGTCCAGCGGGGGAGCGGGCGAACGGCGATCTTGCCCGCGAGATCCGGCATGAGGTCCGTGAACCGACCCATGTACCACATCGGCATCCAGACGGAGCCGTAGCTTCCCGCATTCATGGCGCCGTAGTACGCTTCATCGTGGTGCCAGCCGCCGGGGGGGACCAACGCGATCTTGTACTTGTAGATCAGGTCCTGGAGGAACTGCAGGGTTTTCACGTTCGTCGCATTATCCAGGATGACCTTGCCGTTCGGATCGAAATAGTCGGACTTCTGCTGCGTGATCAGCGGCCAGTAGGTGATGTGGTCGCTGATTTCCAGCGTTGTCATCGGCTTGCCGGTCTTCGCAACGACCTGCTGGCCGGCTTTCACGTAGTCATCCCACGTGTCGATCTTGTCGATGTTCACCCCCGCGGCCTTCATGATGTCCATGTTGTAGAACACGACCGTGGCACCCACGTGGAAGCACAGCGCGTAAGTCTTCCCGTCCTTGGAGTAGGGGTCGAAGCGCGCCTGCACGAACTTGTCCCGGTACGGGTCGATGAGGTCGTTGAAAGGGACCATGGGGATTTCGCCCTTCAGATAGTTGCCGAACATGCTGATCTCGATATCGGCGATATCCGGCACCCCGACTCCTGACTGCACAGCGACCAGGAGCTTGTTGTGCATGTCGGCGTACGGGAATGCCTCACTCTCGATTTCGATCGCCCTGCTAGGGTTCTGAGTGTTCCACACCTTCACCGCTGCATTGTAGAAGTCGAGATGCAGGGGTTGGAAGGTCCACAGGGTCAGCTTGGTCGGCGGCGCGGCGAATGAATTGAGGCCGGCCGCCATAGCAAGGAGGAGTACCAGCACGAGGAGTCTACGCATTTGTTTCTCCTTTTTCTTAAACTTAAGATTTGGATGTCCAGCGTAGGTGCAAGGCATGGGGCAACGCCCCATTTTAACAATAATTATAAATCCCTCAAGAAAATCATGTCAAGTAAAAAAATTGATAAATAACAATTTTTATAAAAATTGCTGAATAACAATAAAAATGATATATTGGCGCCATCTGATGTCCGTATTGCTTGCTCCTGCACCCGAATCTCCGGAAGGGCTGGTCAAGGGCCTGGACCCGGAGCTGTCCTTCACGGTGCACGAGACCCTGTGGGAGGGCAGCCGCTGCCGCATCGAGGCGCGGTGAGGGCGCCTGGTCCCTGGAGCCGCCGGCGCGAGCGGCTCAGCGCCCGGCTCCAGCGCAGCGGCTTGGAGGCCGGGTCGCGCTTCCGGCGCTTACACCGCCGGGAACAGCTCCTGGGCCAGGTGGGGTAGGACCGCCTTCATCATCTTATCCCTGGATAAAGCGCGAAGCGCTCCTGTGCAACATCTCAAGCAGCGCTCCCTTCATTGCTCCATATTTGGTATGGTCAACGATCATGGTAAAGCCGGGCACGTCCAGGATCTGCACGCCATCGGGTCCAGGCAGTAGATCCGGCAGGGCTTGGGCGCGCCCAGCTTGCGGGCCAGCGAGCACAGCAGGCAGGCGCGGGTCTCGGCGGCAAAGCCGTGGCCGTTGGCCTGCGCCTCCCACCGGGCGCAGTCGAAAATCTCGGCGATCCGCTCCGGCACCTGACCGGCCGAGGCGATCCCGAACTGCTGGGCCCTGAGCCGGCCAGCTGCTCGGCGCGCTTGCGCTCCGTTACCCGCTCCAGCACTCCCTCCCTGCCCAGCTGCAGCACCGCTTCGGCCAGGGCCCCAGCGTAAGCCAGGCGAACCATGCGCAGTTTTTCCGTGTCGTTCATATGCACCTCCATATGCGTGTTTTACTATGATTAGTGCAGGCGCCGGGCGGTTTGTGACAGCTAGCGCGATAGCGCTACGCTAACGCGGAGAAGGCCAGAGCTTCCCAGTAGTTTTTTTTCGGCAGGACCTGCTCGGATTCCCTGTACAGCCGGACCCGGTTCACGGTGCGGCGCAGCCTGGCATACTCGGCCGGCAGATCCACCTCGTCGACCCACCGGCGCATGCGGCAGCGGCAGGGAGCCTGGGCGTCGTACAGCCCGCACTCGTCGCGTAAAAAGTGGCGCAGCCTGCGCTTGGCTCTCGAGGTGAGCTGCCTGGCGGCCTCCGGCCGGCAATCCAGCACCGCGGCGATCTGCTCATAGCCCAGGCCGGCGATCTCGCGGAACACGTAGGCCAGGCGGCTGTCCCAATCCAGGCAGTGCAGGATGCCGGTCAGGCATTTGTCGCACATCTCGCGGACCCAGGCCTGCTTGGCCTGGCGCTGCTCGTCCGGCGCCGGCAGGGTGTCACCGTGGAAGTAATCGCGCAGGAAGCGCGTTGAGTACACCCGGTCCCGCCGGGCGTGGCGCGCCAGGTGCCTGCGGGTGACGGTGAAGATCCAGGTGGAAAGCCTGGCTTCCCCGCGGAAGGAGGGCAGGCTCTTCAGTATCTCCACCCAGGCCTCCTGGGCTGCGTCCCGCGCCGCCTCCGGGTCGCGCAGCATGCGCCAGCAGATCGAGGAGACCAGAGGCCCGTAGCTGCGGGCGATTTCCTCGGCGCTGGACGCTCCCGAAGAAACGGGGACGAGACTGGTCGGCATAACGGGGCTTTCCGATAATCTTATATAGCAGAATCTGAGGCGGGTAAAGCGGATCCGAATGGAATCCATCGCCGACTTCAGCTGGATGAAGGACCTCCTGACCGGCCGGGTGCGGGAGCGCTTCCCGCTCGAGCCGTACCGCATCGTGGGGGTGGAGCTCCCGCTCGCCGAGGAGGAACGGCCGAGCCAGTACCACTACCGCCTGCTGGTCTTCCCACCGGAAGGCAACAAGCCGGTTCTGTCGCTGAACCTGGAAACCTCGCTCCTCGGTTCCCCCTGCCTGACTGAACAGGCCGGACGCGAGCACCTGATCCTGGGCCTGGCGGAGGAGTCCATGAGCTACGAGGAGTTCCGGCGCTGGGCCGTGGCCCGCGCCCGGCAGGAACTGAAGCTGAACTGATAGCGAGTTGCCCGGATGAGCATCCTGCACTACAATAGGCCCCACCGATGAACCTGGCCGAGTACCTGAGCCCGCAGCGCATCGTGTTCCTGCGCAGCCGCAGCAAGACCGGAGCCCTGCGCGAGTTGGTGGACGCGGTATGCCGCAGCGCCCCCGAGCTGGATCGGGACAAGATCCTGAAGGCGGTGTGGGAACGCGAGCGCACGGTGAGCTCCTGGATCGCTCCGGGCATCGCCATCCCTCACGCCCGCCTCACCGGGCTGCGCACCTTCCTGGTGGCCGTGGGGCGCAGCCGCGCCGGCATCAACTTCGACTCCGGCGACGGGCAGCCTGTGCACA
>CAYGYP010000161.1:0-4914 GCA_964354115.1 uncultured Candidatus Bathyarchaeia archaeon
TTGTCGAAACCAGCGCTTCTGCTTTGCAGTGCCCTTCAACTATGCTTCGGCCCTTTAAGGTTATAATGTGCATTCTACACACTCTAATAGGATATTTTTGCTGTTGAGGGAATTTCGCCCAGAATTTTTGATGATGCTTGGCTGACTTTTTCCCTGTTTTTTTCGTCAGTATAAACGCGTAGTATGTTAATGAAGCCTGTGAGGGTTTCGAAGATCTTTGAGATTTCGCTCAGTCGCTGGGGAACCTTGCCGCCGCTTTGCGTTTTGTAGAACACGGGGATTTCCATGGGCTCTAGTAGTACTGTGTGGTGATAGGGCACAGATGGAACTGTGGGAACGTCGATTATCACGGCTTCAGCTTCGACTCTTGCCTTTTTCGCGATGTCTTCTTGGAGTTGTCTTCTGTGGGTTTCGCGGTTGAAAATGTTTGAAATCATAGTGTCTCTTTCGTAGAAGGTTCTTTCATAGGCACATTTGAGCATTTTTCGTCTCTCAAGGTTTTTTATGATTTCTGCTGATTTCCTGCAGTTCTTGAGCATTGTCCAGACCGTGTAGTCATCCATGGTCATGTACTCCTCTGGCGTTTTGAAGCGCGTTAGTCCCAGATCGTCATTTGCCCTTTCCATTGCTCTGGCGAGCATTATTTGGGCTGCCCTGCCGACACGGTGGAAGTATATGCTTTTGAATGATTCCATTCTGGCTATTATGAGGGATTCGAGGGCTGAAAGTGCACCTAGGTCTATTGCGAGGTTTTCGTCCAACACGTCTAGTGCATGGATTAGCCGGAAAATGTCTATGAATCCATATTCCGCCCCAGTGTGATACGTGTCCCTCACGATGAAGTCCTGCTTGTCAACGTCTACTGCGCTGCTTATGATCTGGTCCAAGAATGCCTTTTTAGGCCTGTGAAGTTTGCCCGTCGCTAGCTTTCCAACTTGCTCCGGTGAGTAACCGTTTTGTCGCAGCGTGTCTTTAAGTTCGCTGTTCCTTATTATCCACTGAGTTATGTCTTCGTGCGTCTTGCCGAGTTCTTTGTCGAGCAAATATTCAAAAACATGCGAGAATGGACCATGGCCGACGTCATGGAGTAACGCTGCGATCTTGACGGTTTCGGCTTCGTTCTCGTTAATGAGTCGTGAAACGTTAGGGTTCTCTGTAACCTTGCCTGCTAGATACATGACTCCGATCGAGTGCTCAAAACGCGTGTGATTTGCCCCTGGATATACGTATTCTGAGCCTGCTAGCTGACGTAGCCTGCGCAGTCTCTGGACTGGATAGGAATCAATAACCTCTTTTTCCTGTTCAGTTATGTAGATGTAACCATGCACTGGGTCTTTTATTTCGCCCCAATAGTTCCTGGGCATTCCAGTCTTCTCCAGCTTTCCGTTAAATAGTTATTAATTGATCTTCGGTCTTATAATGCCTAATGTCCTGAGCTTCGAAGATGAGAATAATGCGGCAAAAGGGCTTTTTCATATGCATTGAGGGATTAGACGGTTGCGGAAAGACTACGCAGGCAAAACTGCTTGCAAGAAGGCTGAGGAAAAGCTATGGTGCGGTCTACACGGCTGAGCCAAGCAGTGGAAGGATAGGCCGGTTCATCAAGCAGTACTGTCTGCATGCTGAAAAACGCGGCTCAAGCATCGTTGAAGCCCTGTTGTTTGCGGCAGATCGGTTTGAACATGTGCAAAACGTGGTTCTCCCCAAGGTCAATGAAGGAAAACTCGTCATCTCTGACCGCTATGTCTATTCATCTCTGGCTTACCAGGGGGCGGCTGGAGTGGATTTGACTTGGATCGAAAAGATAAATGAGCACGTTGTCCGTCCTGATTTGGCAATCTTCATTGATGTGTCTCCTGAAATTGTGGTTCAAAGATTGAAGCCTCGAAGATCCGTTATGGAGAATCTGGAGACGCAGCGAAAAGTGCGGCAAGTATACCTGAATTTTGTGAGGAAAGGAGGGCTTTTCGCGGTTGAAGGAAATGGATCGAAACTGAAAGTTGCCGACGATATTCTAAAAGCTGTTTTGACGTTTTTGGAAAGGGTCTGCTAGTAAGCTTCCTTCAACATTTTCTTCAAGGACCCTTGGTTAACCCTGTTGACGATGAGGTTAACGATGTCCTCGGGTGACATGTACCTGGGTCCTCTTTCATGGAATACGACCGTGTCCATTGAACCTTCGTGGAATGTGAAACGCAGCATGTAATAGTCGAATCTTAGGCGAGTCGCTTTCTCCTTTTGCGGTTTGTGATATTGCGCGACGCAGAAGAAGTCCATGATTTCCAGGGGGCTTTTGTTTATCGTTTTCACGAGTGTAATGGCTTCTTCACTGTCTAGGTAGTTGAAGTTGTTGGCTTCTGCTATTCCGAATTCGAAATTTACTGTGCCCTTCGGAATTGATGGATCGGTGACTGTTTCTAGGCTGAGAGTTTCAGTGTTCAGTTTTTGAAGGGCGTCAGTAAGCCTTTGTTGTAGTTTCTTGTTTGAGCTTAGTGTGTTAAAATGTGCGATTTTGTGGATTGTTGCAGGGAAATTTTCATACAAGCCAAGCATGAACAGGTCTTCAGTTATGCTTTTTTGACTTTTCTTATTTTTTCCATGTTTTCCAGCAGGCCAGAAAGTGTGGTGCCCAACTTCTGAAGTTCTTCCACGTTTTCTGTGTTTTGCATTTTGCTCTGTATTTCCTGAACTCTGGCCAATAGTGTGGCTTCAAGGCTGTCCAGGGCCATGGAGCTTGTCACTCTTGAGGTTTCTTCTCCTTGTTTGACAACTATGACTTTTTTTTGGCATTTTTCGCACCATAGTTCTCCGTTCTTTAGCCTGAAGAGTGGGGAGGAACACGCTGGGCAGGCTAGCTCTGTGAGGGTTGAGCCTTGGCGCAGCAAATCTGCCATTCGCCTGATGTGCGGTTCTTCCTTCTCTTTTCGTGACAAGTTTTAAAACCCCAAAGTAAATAGGTATGAGGGCTTATATAACAAGGTTACTTCGAGGACCTTTGGGGGTGTCAACTTGGTTAGGAAGAAGAAAATGGAGGAGTATGAAGAGCGGATAAAGCAGGCAATCGCCGTGCTTGGGCAAGTTGCTGAGGATACTACGACGCCGAGAAACATTAGGAGGGCAGCGAAGGACTCCATTACGGTTTTGCAGGGGACTGAGTACACTCCTGCTGTTAGAGCTTCAAACGCGATCTCGCTTATGGATGAGATTCTGCAGGATCCGAACATGCCGCAGTACACTAGGGTGAAATTGTGGAATGTGATGAGTGTCATAGAAGCGATAAAGGATTAGCTGCTTGGTTTCGGTTTGAAGAGGATTGAATTGAATGAGAGTGTTCACGTACACGGATGTTGAAGCGAAAGATGCGGACGAAGGCGCGTCTAAATTGAAGGTGCGATGGCTCATTACTGAAGAAATGGGGGCTCCGAACTTCGCTATGAGGTTGTTCGAAATGGGGCCTTCGGGAAACAGTCCTTTGCACACTCATCCTTGGGAACATGAAGTCTTCATCTTGGAGGGCGAGGGAGTCGTCGTCGGCGAAGACAAAGAAAGAAGGTTCAAGACTGGAGACGTGGTTTTCGTCGCGCCAAACGAGAAGCATCAGTTCAAGAACAACAGTTCGAAGGGTCTCAGGTTTCTGTGCCTTGTCCCCATTAGGGGCAAGTGATTTTTTGCAGTTTTCAACGTTGACTTGCTCGTTAGAAATATATGCCAGTTGTGACATGATCTTGTGGGTCTTTAGGGGATAAGCCCTTTGAAATATGACGTGATAATTGTAGGCGCCGGTCCCGCAGGCATATTCTCGGCTCTTGAACTTACTGCGAGAAACCACTTGAAGGTCCTCATGTTGGACAGGGGACAGGACATAAACCAGCGTAAATGCCCATCAAGCCGCGGGTTCGAATGCGTGCACTGTGATCCATGCACAGTTTTGTCTGGATGGGGAGGGGCAGGGGCCTTCAGTGACGGGAAGCTTACGTTGTCAACTGAGGTGGGGGGTTGGCTTAACCAGTACGTCTCTACGAAAGAGCTTAAGGAACTCGTGAACTATGCGGATGGCATGTACAGAAAGTTTGGTGCGACTGAGCGTACTTATGGGGGAGACTTTGAACGGATAGATGAGATTGAGCGGAAGGCATCATTAGCCGGCTTGAAGCTTATTCGTCAGAAAATTCGCCATATGGGCACCGAATGGTGTGCTGAAACGCTACGGAAAATGCGGCAGGAACTGAACAGCAAGATTGATTTCAGGCCCAAGACGGATGTGAAAGGGCTCATAGTGAAGGACCGCACTGTTGAAGGTGTGGAGACCGTTGACGGTGAAAAGTTTCTCGGCAAATTCGTGATTGCGGCGCCAGGAAGAAGCGGGGCAGAGTGGCTTCAAACGGAGGCGCAAAGCCTGGGCCTGAAGACGCTCAACAACCCGGTTGACATCGGAATAAGAGTCGAGGTCTTGGCCTCTATTATGGAAGAGTTGACGAATGTTCTTTATGAGCCGAAGCTCATTTACTATTCTAGATCTTTTGATGATGAGGTTCGAACCTTCTGCGTTGCACCTTATGGGCAGGTTATAACCGAATCTTATGATGGTGTTCTGACGGTTAACGGTCAAAGCTATGCGGAGCAAAAGACTGAGAACACCAACTTTGCTATTCTGGTGAGAACGTCTTTCACTGAACCCTTCAAGGAGCCTATAGCCTACGGAAAATACGTTGCTAGGCTTTCAAACCTTCTCAGTGGCGGGGTGATAATCCAACGCTTAGGGGACTTGGAGTCAGGAAGAAGATCAACGCCTGAAAGGATCGATAGAAGCGTGGTAACGCCCACGTTGAAGAATGCTACTCCGGGCGACTTGAGCTTTGTACTGCCGTACCGTTATCTCTCAGACATCAGAGAGATGCTTCAGGCATTGGACAC
>CAYGYP010000162.1:0-4912 GCA_964354115.1 uncultured Candidatus Bathyarchaeia archaeon
GTTGGTCGCGGAGATTCGCCTCTTATCGACCTCCGGGAAGTCATACAACGAGAAAGAGTCCTCGAGACCCTCTTCCAGACAGCCGACTGCCTCGGGGAAGCTTTTCCCGTAATCTTCGATCAGGGCGTCGGCGGCCCGCCGAGCGCTCGTCTTGTCCGGCTGCAGCCAGATCTGTTTCAGATGTGCCGCAAAGCGGCCTTTTTCCCTTGAGGCACCCTGGCCAGGATGTTTCGCATGAAGTGGACCTTGCAGCGTTGCCAGGAGGCGCCCAGCCATTCCTTCCGGACCGCAGCCTGGATGCCCGAATGAGCGTCGGAGATGCAGAGAGCCGTTCTCTTCATGCCCCGGGCTTTGATCTTGCGGAAAAAGAGACACCAGGAGGTCTCCGATTCGTCGAACATGGGTTCGACAGCCAGGATCTCCCGAGAGCCGGCCGGGTTGATGCCACAGGCGATCATCACGGCCACAGAGACCACCCGCCCATCGACCCGGACCTTCTGATACAGAGCATCGATCCAGAGGAACGGATACTCCTCCGCCAGAGGCCGGTTGCGAAAATCATCAACGTGATGATCAAGCTCCTTGTTGAACTCCGAGACCTGGCTAGCGGAGATATTTTCAATACCCATGGCATGAGCCAGACGCTCGATCTTTCGGGTCGAAACCCCATTGATGAAAGCCTCCTGGACAACGGCCATCAAAGCCTGTTCGGATCTCCGCCTCTCCGTGATGAAGAACGGAACGTAGCCTCCCTTACGAACTTTAGGCACAAGGAGATAGACCGTTCCCATCCGGGTATCGACCCGCCTCACCCGCGTCCCCGAAAAATACGTCTTCCGGTCCTTGGCGTGCTTCCCCTTGGGCGTTCCGATTTTCGCCTCCACTTCAATTCTCATCAGTTCCGTCATCACCCACTTGAGCATGGCCAGGAAGGGATCGGGCTCCGTGATGAATTGCAATAGCGCCTTTTTGAAGAGTGCCTTATAATGCTGTTGGGCCATCGCAGCAAAAGTTCTCCTCTCTTTCGGTTTTGTGGTCGAAGAAAGTTTGCGATGGCCCACCTCCTATGTAAAATTGCGAACTTTGAGATATGATGATTGATCACAATCATCGAATGTAATTAGGGTCTGCTGATGTCCAGCGGCGTGATAATCTACGAGCGAATCGGCGGATAGATTTACGAGTTGTGAAGGTCGCGGCTATCAGGCAGATCAGTGATGAAGGAATCAACGTCTGTCCCAGTCGATCCCTTTTTCTAATTGATCATATATCACCTTGTCATATTTCACATTGTAGAGTCGATTCTCCGGCAAGGGCCAGAATGCCGTGTACTCAGAATTCTCCCTGGCCTTTCTCATGAGTTCATCCATCCGTTCGATGATCTCCGGATGGTCATCCGCCACGTTGTTCGTCTCCCCGATATCTTGGCTGAGATCATACAATTCTATCGGCTCTTTAGTCCCTCCGAACCGAATGCCTTTCCACTTCCCCATTCTGACGGCCTGTTGTTTTCCCATATGATATTCCCAGTAGAGATAGTCGCGATGTTCCTGTTGTTCCGGCCGGCCCAGCAAGGTGGGAACCACTGAAATTCCATCTGTGTGTCCGGGTCTTTCGGTTCCTGCCAAGTCCGCTAGTGTGGCCATAATATCCCACCCGGCCCAAGGGAGATCGCTGGTTTGGGATGGCTTGATTCGGCCGGGCCACCGAACGATCATGGGAACACGGATTCCTCCCTCGTACAGGAACCTTTTTTTACCGCGCAGAGGTCCGGTCGCTTCGAAACGTTTCGTAAACCGATAATAGCTGTTTTCGTCTCCATTATCACTGGTGAAGATAATAATGGTCCTTTCATCCAGGCCCAGGTCTTTGATCTGCTGGATGATTTGACCGACATGCCCGTCAAAACGAGTCATCATGGCTGCGTACAACTTCTCCGCGTCAGTCCAGTCGCGATCTGCATACGGTCCGATATCCGGCACCTGGATTTGAGCGCCGTCCCGGAAAGACCGGCCGTGGGGCACCTGGGTCGGAAAATAAATGAAAAAGGGTGAGTCCTTGTTCTCGCGAATGAAACTCAGGATCTCTTCGATAAAGAGATCTGGCGAATAGACGCCCTTATTACCCACGATCCCGGGTTTCCGCACATCCTCGGCCTTATTCGCCTCATAGCTGATCTTGCGGTCGTTCTTCCATAATTCAAGGGGATAATACTGGAAGGCGTCACCGGTTGCACGAAAGCCAAACCAGGTGTCCCAACCATGCTCCGTCATCTTTCCCGGCGCCATGGGAATTCCGGCTTCGAGCTTCCCGAATTGGGCGGTTTTGTAGCCCGCCCTTTTCAGCACCTGACCTAATGTCTCGTCTTTGGGAGGCCAAAGCTCTTCCGGCCAATCCTCCATATATCCCGAGAAATCCTCCAGATGGGGTTTGAAATTGTCACGAATGGAGGCATGTCCCGGATGCCGGCCCGTGATGAGCCCGGCGCGAGAGGGGACACAAACCGTGTTGGCCGTATAGAAATCCGTAAAACGGATTCCTTCCTCCGCTATTTGATCGATATAGGGCGTTTGGATGAGTTTCTGGCCGTAACAGCCGAGACCCGCGTAGCCGAGGTCATCGGCCATGATGAAGATGATGTTGGGTTTTCGGCTTCCTGCGCGGCGACAGCCGGAAAGCCCCAGCCCGGACAGGAGCGACAAGGGTCCGGCGGCGACCGCAGCGGATCCGAGGGTTTTCAGAAACGTCCTTCGGTTCTGTGTGTTTTCCCTTGTCATTTTTATCCTCCTTTATTCTGTCCTCTGAGCCCCATCAGAAACTCCCTTTGCCGTCTGCCATGTTCCACCTGGATACTTTGTTACGAAATCTAATAAAGATGTTATAAAATTTTATTCATTGTTGTCAAGCTAAAAGCATGTCAAACCGGTTCTCGCGCTTCTAAACTTTACAAAATTATATCATATTGCCTTGACAAAAAATATTTTTTTGAATAACTTAACAACTGAAAAAAAGAGGACCAATGAATCGTCAATTTTCTCGTCGTGACTTTATAAAACACATCGGAGCCGCAGGAACTGTCGCCGCTCTCCCCGCGTTTTTTTCTCAAATTGGTTGCCGGAATTCCTCCGGACGTCCTAATTTTATCTTCTTTTTAGCCGATGACCTTGGCTACGGCGATCTGGCCTGTTTCGGCCATCCCATCATCCAGAGTCCTCATCTCGATCATTTTGCCGAAGAGGGCATGCGATTTACCGACTTCCATTCAGCCGGAACGGTTTGCTCTCCTTCCCGGGCAGGCCTTCTGACGGGAAGAAATCCCTACCGAGTGGGGCTATATCGTTTGGCCAACAGAGACGCCCACCTTCGAAGAGAAGAAATCACCGTGGCCGCCATGCTCAAGAAAGCCGGCTACGACACCTGCTTTGTGGGGAAATGGCATTTGGGCGATCTGGAAAAATATCCCACACCCGGCGATCATGGATTCGATCACTGGTTGGCCACCGAGCGGAACGCATTCGAGGGGCCCGAGAATCCGACAACATTCATTCGGGACGGAACTCCGGTCGGCAGAATGCGGGGCTGGTACTGTGACATTATTGTTGAAGAAGCGATGAGTTGGCTGAATTCGCGGCCGGACCCCGACAGGCCGTTTTTTATTCTTGTCTGCAGCCATGAGCCGCACACACCCGTCAACCCGCCCGAAAAATTCGCCGCCCTTTACGACTCGCCGGAAGTCGACCGCCTGGAAGACACCATCTCCTACGGCGGCATCCCCCGGCCGGAAAACAAAGACATCGGGGACAACAAAAAGTATTATTATGGAACAGTCACCCAGCTGGACAACGCTTTCGGGACGTTGATGGCCGGATTGGACGAAATGAAACTCCGTGACAACACCTTGGTCATCTTCACCAGCGACAACGGGCCGGAATACCCGGTCACCGAAATGGAATCCCAGGGCAAGTGGGACGATCCGCTCCGGCGCCGTTGCTTCGGAACCCCAGGGGTCTTTCGCGGAATGAAGCGGTACATCTACGAAGGAGGACACCGCATCCCCGGAATAATCCGATGGCCGGGTCATATTCAGCCCGGATCGGAAACGGCCGGCCTGGTCAACGGAACCGATATCATGGCCACACTCTGTGGTCTGGCCGGAGTCCCGCTTCCGAAAGACCGGGTCATTGACGGTGCCAACATTGCCCCGCTGTTCAAAGGACAAGAAGTCCGTAGAAAAAACCCGGCCTTTTGGATGTTTCCGGCCGGTTACTTCGGGTCTCCCCATATGGCCATGCGGGAAGGTGACGACATCATTCTCGGGTGGTTCGAAGACAAGGACGAAGATCAAACCTTGATGGATTTCATCAAGTCTGCTGAACTGAAAGCCTTTGAGCTCTATGATCTGAAAAAGGATCTTGGTCAAACGGAAAATCTTGCGGAGAAAAAGCCGGCCGTTTTTTCCGATCTGAGGACGAAGATGAAGGCGCTCTGGGCCCAGGTGCAGGCGGAAGCACCGGTATGGGAGTACTGGGGCCGCAACTAAGGACTCCACATGGAATTGCCAAACGGAACATGGCTAGGAAGCCAACCGATGAATCAGCCGGGAAGACGAAGGGGTTTTGTGGAGGCCATATTGCTCAGAGGACAAATCAAAGGAGGAGAAAGATGACAAGGGAAAACACACAGAACCGAAGGACGTTTCTGAAAACCCTCGGATCGGCTGTGGCCGCCGCCGGACCCTTGTCGCTCCTGTCCGGGCTGGGGCTTTCCGGCTGCCGTAGCGCAGGAAGCCGAAAACCCAATATCGTCTTCATCATGGCTGATGACCTCGGCTACCAGGACTTGGGTTATTGCGGAGGATGGATCAAGACGCCCAATATCGACAAACTCGCGGGGACGGGGACCCAGCTCGATC
>CAYGYP010000163.1:0-4906 GCA_964354115.1 uncultured Candidatus Bathyarchaeia archaeon
CCATTCTTAAGTTTGAACAACAACAAGGCGCCAAACTCGGAGAATTCGACGTCGCATACAAACCTAACAACCTTGAAGACAAATGGCACCAAGCCTACAACATTCTGAGAAACTCGAATGCCACCATAAACAGCCGATACCACGGGCAAGGGTACGTCTATAGTTACTGGCTGTATGCTGAAAACAAAATCTATCGTCAAAAACTCAAGCCAAAAACATAGGAGCCTTTTGCCCGAATGACCGACCCCCCAAACGCTACAGTCCAGCTGACTTGCGATACCTGTGGAAAAAGCGTTAAACCCGCGTATCAGGATGACGCTCAAACTCAATGGTACAAATGCGAAAGCGGTCACACAACAGCAAGACCAAGAAGAAAACAACTCGACGAAATAGAAGCGTTCCAAGCTAAGTTTTGTGAAGCCGTATTCCGAGCAGACCAACAGCGATTACAAATTTTGGTTCCCCTATCACAAGACCCAAAACTGGAAGACCGACTAAAAGCAGACCTAAACCAGACAGTAAAGAACGATAATCACGTGACCGCAGCAGTTTTCCACATAGCACTAAGCGCATATCTTGAGCCTGGCAACTTGGCGTTGAAAGGTGCCTCCGGAGCGGGAAAAAGCTACGGAACAACAGAAACACTCTCATTTTTTCTAAAAGAAGACGTCTGGCTTATCGGTAGCCAATCACCTAAAGTCATCACCCATGAACACGGAGAACTAATGACCGGCAACGATGAACCAATAAACCTTGATGAAGCACCCGCAAAACCAGACAAACGAGATTACGATGACCCAGCAGATTTCTCAGACGCTATGAAATGCTATAGAGCTCAACATAGAGCTTGGGATGAGAAACTCAAAAACAGCTACCATTTAATTAGGCTCAGCGGCAAAATCCTCGTGTTTTTGGAGCCTCCGAGCCGCGAGACTTTCAACATGCTAAAATGCACGTTAAGCCATGACTCGCCACGCATAACTCACAAGTTTGTTGATGATAAAGGGAGAGTTCACGTAGCTGTTTTGGAAGGTTGGCCCGCCGCCATCTTTTGCAGCGTAGACAAAGAGTACATGGAAGAGTTCGCCACACGCGTTTTTACAGTAACCCCTAACACTGACAGAAACAAAATAGTTGCCGCCAACGAAGTGAGCAACCTTAAGAAAAGCTATCCATGGAGATATGAAAAAGACACGTTAGAAAAACAAGCAATCAAAGCACTTATAGTCGAAATACGCAATCTCGTCAAAAAACGGAATTTGAAGGTCATCAATCCTTTTCCTAATTTGCACACTTTTTTCGCTAGTGACGTTGCCAGAGACATGAGAGATTTTGCGCACTTTCTTCAGCTCTTGCAATCCTACACGTTGTTGAAGCTGTACCAGCGACCAATAATTACCATTGCAAAACAAGAGTACGTGGTCACGACCTTAGAGGATGTTCATGCTGCAAAAGCACTGTTCGACGAGATCGCAGAAACCACACGAACAGGTACTGATAAGCGAGTTTTAGATTTCTATCATCAATACGTCAAGAAATACGTTGACGGAGCAACGTTAGAGGTCATCGCGGCAGCCTATAATTCGGATTCTCAGAATAGGAAGAATCAGTTGGGCGACGGAACCATAAGGCTCTGGCTTAAGCGTCTGAACAGAATAAACTGGGTTCAGGTCAAGAAGGGCGAAGTCATCTCAGACAAACGCAAAGCCACCTTCTACCCGTTAAAAGATGCAGCGGCAACGGCTGACACGCCTGAATTGCCCAGTAACGTAAAGACTAAATTTAGTGAAACTACTTTAGATTCGCAGATTAAACCAGATTCAGCCATCAATCTGGAAAACAGTCTCGAAGCGTGGCTAAAAATAATTAGTGAAAACGAGCACCTCAAGAGCATAGTAATTTTTGAATTAGGAAATGAAAACAACACTAAACAATTAGCGGTTGAGCAGTTTAAACAAATCATCTTGGGGCAGATGCATGCTAGTTCACTAATTGTTTCTGAAGGCATAATGGACGTTAAATCGGAGAAGAACGATGAAACTGTTGTAAAATCTGAAATTACACCAGTTTCACTAAATTCAGCCAATAGTAGCAAACCTGTTTCTAATGTTAGCTCAGCTGGGAGCTCAGATGGAGGAGAGCCTTGAATGAGCGAAGACGAAATTGCGAAGCAGAAAAACCTCAGTCAGTTGATCCGCAGAGTCGCCAGAGAGGAAGCATGGCAAATATTAGACGAACACCTAGCCGACTGTATGCACCAAGAAAAGCCTGCTGAGGAAGCAGACCTGGAATAAGGAGGCAACGTTACTACGAGCACCACAAACTCAAAGGATACTCGTAGTAACATCTCAGTCACCTGTCCGCAATGCGGAAACACGAATACCGTCAAGGACGGACAGCGATACCTCTACGACGGAACATCAGTTCAAAGATGGTTGTGTAAGAACAAAACCTGCTTTTTCCGCTTTTCAGAGAAAGACCAGAACCATTCAAACATATCTCAACAATTTCCCACCGTTCAATCGCAGTCATTAAAAACCCGTTTTGACTTACTAGAAGACAGTCAAGTGTGCGATTTCCGACAGGAGTCGAAAAACTTGGCAGAACAAACCCGACAAGAAACAGCCCAGCGGGAGGGCACAGAAACTTCCAAGCAAACTGCACAAATCATTGACTACGCATGGCAAATAAAGAAACGCGGTCTCGCTGACTCAACAATCAAACAAAGAGTGTACAGACTAAAACACCTGCTTAGAGAAGGCGCAAACCTAACAGACCCAGACAGCGTCTCCACTATTCTAGCCACGCACAACTGGAGCGAATCAAACAAACGCGTTTTCATAGTAGCATACCAAAGCTTCGCCAAAACCTTCAAACTCCAATGGGAAAAACCAAAAACCAGAGTCGAAAGAAAACTGCCATTCATCCCAATGGAAGAAGAAATAGACCAGCTCATAGCTGGATGCGGAAAGAAAACAGCCACATTTGTACAAGTGCTCAAGGACACTGGTTCAAGAACTGCCGAAGCCTCAAGAATCCAATGGATAGACATAGACGAAAAATCATCCACCATAAGAATAAACCACCCAGTCAAAGGCAGCCTCGCAAGAATCGTCAAAGTAACGCCAAAAACAATCGCAATGATGAACAACATGCCGAAAACAGGAGATTACGTTTTCAACACAAACGCCCAAACCATACGAAACCTCTTTGACAAACAAAGAGGCAGGATAGCAAGAACCCTTCAGAACCCTCGACTAAGACAAATCCACTTGCATACACTACGCCACTGGAAAGCAACCATGGAGTTTCACCGAACACTAAACATCAAAATCGTTCAACAAATGCTTGGCCACAAGAAGCTAGAAACCACGGATCTGTACACTCAACTGATAAGCTATGAAAGCGACGAGTGGAACGTAGCCCACGCCAGAAACCTAGAAGAGGAAAGTAAATTAATAGAAGCAGGATTTGAATACGTGCGCTACAGCGACAGAGACCAAGTAGCTATATATAGAAAAAGGAAGTAGCTTCTGAAGGCTCGAAAAGTAGTATAGTCCAGTGCTCCGGTAGTATAGTCCGGTCAAGTATTCCGGCCTTTCGAGCCGAAGACCCGGGTCCGAATCCCGGCCGGAGCACCAAAATTTTATGGCTGCGCTTAGTTGCAAGACAAGGGATTTTCGTCAGTAAAACAATTGGATTAGCAAAAGTAGGGACAAGAACACCGCCAACATTGATGTTGGCAGGATTATGTCGATTAGGTCCGTTTTCTTTTTTGTTGTTTTTCCTTTTCTTTTCCACTGCACAGCCTCGAATGCCAAAAATGGGGCCGTAATTATGGCGCCGACCATTATCCACTCTTTATAGCCTCTTAAGCCACTCCAAAAAATCTTTGCGTCTATCTGCCTGCCTATTTCTTCCAGACTCTCTTCCGGCTCCTTGGACAGAAAATCATTTATGTATGCCTTTTGACTGAGAAGGTAAGCATCATCGATTATGACGGTTTGCCCCTGAAAGTCTATCATGATGCTCCAGTTTTTCTCACCTTTGTCCAGATGAGATTGAACTTGATCCTCAATTGTTCCTACCCAACTCGGAGCAAAAGGAACGATGATTCTTCCGAGAATTGGTCTCGTAGGATACCAATGGTCTGGGCAACTGGCATCCTGCAGGAGGTGGGCTGCAGCGCCTAGCAAATTCCAATCTTGCGATCTCTGTCCTTCTACATAGTATTTCTTTACGTAGTATTTTGCGACAAGCCTTGCCAAGCCGTCCGATTTGTTATCATAGCATAGATGATTTTGGTGATCGCCGTAAGGATGACTCTTCTGGAAATCAGGCGTGTCCGCAATATGGCAATCTACATGGTAGTCTTGAGGGCACATGTACTCGTGAGCATCGGGCGTCCAAGCTGTTACAGTTGAGGGAAGAAACGCTAATGTTATCAAAAATGCGAGAATTAGCAATGCGAATTTTGCGTTCACTGTAAGTCAACTCTGCCACTTACTGCATTTTACTGGTTTGCGCGTGTGGATAGATAGATTTTATGAATCCTGAATCTCTCAAAATTTGAATCAGAATAAAGCAAACCAATTTGAATGAGAGTCTCAAGCTTAAGCCTAGGCGCCTCAAAGACGTTAACCCTAAACGCGCACTCGCCAAACACTGGTTCTCATTAAAGTTCAATCTATATATAAGGGGGCTATAGTCTCAGAGAGTACATCAGCACCAACTTCTCCGCAAAACCATAAATAAACGCCACCAACACACACAAGCAAGAAGGCGACACCAAGATGCCGACCAACATTCATTCAGCCTACAAGAAACTCGTAGCTAGAAACAAGGATTTAATCGTGCTGCAATCCGCTGAAGCCATAATTCACTGGGACATGGAAACCATGATGCC
>CAYGYP010000164.1:0-4865 GCA_964354115.1 uncultured Candidatus Bathyarchaeia archaeon
CTTTGAAACAGCGGACTGGAAATTATCAGATCTGCTGTCGCTCTATTACAGGCCGTCGGCACGTTATACAAGACGGCTATCCTGAGGAGGGCTTTGACGTCAACGTCATGAGGGTGGGCCTGCAGGGGATCCCAGAAGAAAATCAGGTAATCCAATTTGCCATTGGTAATCAAGGCCCCAAGCTCCATGTCCCCACCGTAAGGGCCACCCTTAAGCAAAGTGATTTTCAATCCTGTTTTACCCATAATCCTCTGCCCAGTGTTTCCAGTAGCATACAAGTTGTGGAGAGACAATGTTCCCCTGTTGAAATCAGCCCACTCGACCAAATCATCCTTCTTATTGTCATGAGCTACTAAACCGATGTTTCGCTTCGGCAGCACATCTCACCTCTTCAGAATCGAATCGAACATATTCAGCAATCTAAACCTTTCTAGGAGACTCAGTTTCAAACAGGCATTGTCTTGGCTCACAGCGCGCGTTAGATAACCAGATCAAGTTTGTTAATGAAGCTGATAGTTTTCTTCTCCGTTTTGGTTCTCCCAGGCTATCGTTATCGTGAACTGTGCTCCTTTATGGGGCGCACCTGTTTCTTGTATGGCCCAGCCATAGAATTCCGTCATCTTCTTAATCAGGTACAACCCGTAGCCCGTGCTTCCGCCCGAGCTGCAGCCTTCTTTGAAGAGGTTCGGCTTCTCAGAATCCGATATCCCAACGCCATCATCCTCGTAGACTAGCTTAAGCTTGTCTTCGCCTGTTTTCTCATAATATGCTCTTATGCAGGTGATCTTCTGGCCATACTTCAGCGAATTATCTACAAGATTGTGGAATAGCTGTCGCAGCAGTGAGTCTGCTAGAACAGTCAGCTCGTGGCACTCGCTTGTCACCTTTACGCCTTTCAGGTCAGAAAACAGTGAGGTCGCCTCCTTGATAGTCTTTTCAACGTTTACGTAGGCCAATTTTTCCGCGCCGAGCATCTCATAGGTTCTAGCGAAATCGAAGATCTTCACAACTTGCTGAACGGCCGTTTCCATTTTCCCAAGATAGTCCATGGCTTCACTGTCTCCAGCCAGCTTCTTCCTTGGGCAATCAATATCGAAGATAACGCGTGCTAAACGTCGGTTTGGGTTTCCTTGAAAAACTCGGCCAACTTTCTTGTCTCTGCACGCTGAAGCGTTTCTGCACACTTCTTCGGATCTAGACCTTTAAACTCTAAGCCAAGACTATCAAGTAGCTTATGAACGTCCTTTGCAATGTCTGGTGCTGCTAGGATTCCGCGCACTTGGCGGTCTGCCTTGCCTCTTATTGCATCAAGGTATTTCGCAAGCTGGATTACCGCCTGCTTGCCAGCGGTTTTGCGTTTAACCTCGACAACGACAAGTCGCCCATTTCTGTCTTCACCATAAACGTCCAGGAAGCCCGGCTCAACCTTCTTCTCATAACTTATCGGCTTAAAGCCTTCCTCCAAGAGCGAAGGTTCCACCAAGATAGCCTTATGCATATCCTCCTCGCTTGCGTAGAGCGAAAACTCACCAGCATCCACAAGATCCAAACTAGAAACCAAATAAATCCTGTCAAAAGACACCTTCACAGACTCAGCTGGCTTCTGCCTAACAGCATGGATCTCCAGCACGTCATCCTTAGCTTTAGCGTGATAAACGCATCCAGGCGGCTGCCAGTTAACCGGTTCGTACCCAACGGAGCGGTGAACAAGAAGAGACCCATCTTCTTTTATGATCAACATGCGTTCGCCGGGCTCAAGCTTCGACCTTGCCCTCCCAGCATAATGCACCCAACACCTGCCAACCACAAGCAGCATCCTGTGCTGAGAAACAGCTTCCCCAGCAACCTTCTCAGCTTCCACAACACTGGGATTCACCAAAACTGTTAAAGACCTCGGACCGGACAATTCAAATTCGCCAATAGTTATGAAGGCTTATCTACACATAAGATTTCTGAAGGGCCTCGATGGGCGATTGGGAAAAGAAACGTGACGTCATCCGACGATACGACGCAACAGCACGCATCTACGACCTTCGCTATGAGCAAGAACAAACCGCAAAATACGACGCAGCACTCAGAAGCCTAGAGAAGAGGGACCTCAGGCGTGTTTTGGACGTAGGTTGCGGAACCGGACTATTATTTGACCACATTAAGAACAAGGCAGAGGCAACTATCGGATTGGACATTTCCAAGAAAACCTTACTCAAAGCACGGGAACGAGCAGCAACTTTGCCTAACATCCACATAATCCTCGCTGATGCTGATTTCATGCCCTTGAAGGAACATACGTTCGACCATGTATTCGTTATGACCCTCATACAGAATTCACCCAACCCAGCCCAAACATTGAATGAGATCAATCAAGTCTCAAAAGATGACGCCGCAATTGTCGTTACTGGCTTGAAGAAAATCTTCTCGAAGGAAGCTTTCGAACATCTGCTCTGCAATGCTGGATTGCACATTATAGTCTTGAATGATGAAGAGAGCCTGAAATGCTACGTGGCAATATGCAGTAAGATACAACATTAGAATCGGCTAACGTTCAAACCAAACTATATATTAAAGAAAACGCAAGCCTATCTAAAACGCAACTTTCCCATCACGATAATGCCCGTTTGGTGGTCAGTCGATGCCGTTAAAAACCGTAAAAAAAGAAACGGCTGAAGCTCTTACACTAGAATGGGTTTTGCACGTAAAAAACTACAAGCTCTCTAACGACAAGAATCACTGCGTGGGCTGCCAAATCTGCAGCCTGGCCTGCCCAAAAGAAGCCATCAAGGTTGAAAGACAACCCAAGATCCAGGGCCAAAAGGCTGAAAAAGCCAAGATTGACGTTGACCTGGCAAAATGCAACTTCTGCGGAATATGCGACGTATCGTGCCCCTACGGGGCAATGAAAATAACAGTGGACGGCCAACACCTTCTTTCAGTCGTGGAAAAAGAAAGCTTCCCGCAGCTCGTACGCGACATCCAAGTAGACACGGCTAAACTCCCAAAAAACACTGCAGAATGTGAGGAATCATGCCCATTAGACCTTATCAAGACTACTTGGCTGACGGCTGACGGGAAAGTCGTCGAGAACCTGTCGACGCTCACCGAGGCGGAAAGACAAGGAGTCCACGTCAAAGTCGACGTTGACAAGGAACATTGCCCATGCTGCAGAATATGCGAATTCGAATGCCCAGAAGGCCTAATTCGAGTAAGAAAGTTCATCAACGGCAAAATCAACATCAACACAGAAAAGTGCCCAGAAGGCTGCACAGACTGCTTAGACGTCTGCCCAGTAACAGGTGCACTATACCTTTCTGATGCAGATAAGAAAGTACGTCCTAACGAAACCTTCTGCGTCTACTGCGGAGCATGCAAGGTTGTCTGTCCAGCAACCGAAGCCCTAGAACTCAAACGAACCAGCATCAACCACACGCCCATACGCTCAGGAGCTTGGAACAAAGCCTTGGAAAGGATGGCTTCACCAGTTGACGTAGCTAAGGAACTGAAGTCCAAACGTTCCTTGAAGGCAAAGGAATCCGTGAAAAAGAGAATAGGCTTGAAGGAGGGTTAACATGCCCCGGAAGGTTACGCCGAGAAAAACGGAAATCAAGACGGAGACCAAGCCTAAGCGTAAGACTAAAACGCGAAAGGGGCCGCGGATCGGAGTTTTCGTCTGCCAATGTGGCTCCGCCATATCATCAGTCATAGACGTTGAAGGCCTAACAAGATACGCAGAGACCCTGCCAAACGTCGTCTTTGCTGAAAGCATGAACTATCCATGTAGCCATCAGGGTCAAGAGGAAATTAAGACAGCCATAAAGAAGAGCAAGCTCAACCGAGTGGTCGTTGCCGGTTGCTCACCGAGGCTTTATGAGCCAACTTTCCAAAGCTGTGTTTCACAGGCTGATTTGAACCCGTGGCTTTTTGAAATGGCGAACATCCGCGAGTTCGCTTCTTTCTGCAATCAGGCCTCACCGAAAGAAACCACCGAGAAAGCCAAGGACATAGTCAGAATGGCCGTTGCTAAAGCCAAACTTCTCGAGCCATTACAGCCGATCGAGCTGCCCGTGACAAAGAAGGTCATGGTCATCGGCGGAGGCATAGCTGGCATGAACGCAGCTCTAGACCTTGCTGACATGGGCTTCAAGGTTTACGTTGTGGAAAAAACGGAAACCATCGGGGGCTACATGGCACTTTTGGATAAGACGTTCCCAACGTTGGACTGCAGCATTTGCATCGAAGGCCCTAAGATGGTGGATGTTGGAAGGCACCCGAACATCGAGATAATCTCTTATGCCGATGTCCTGAAGGTTGACGGGCATGTTGGCAGCTTCAAAGTCAAAATAAGAAAAAACCCCAGATACGTTATAGCCGGGAACTGCACAGGCTGCGGCGAATGCAAAAATGCTTGTCCAATAGAATATCCGAACTACGCGGACATGTACTTGGGCGTGCGAAAAGCGATTTCTGTTCCTTTCGACCAGGCTGTGCCTCTCATCTACACGATAAACCGTGACTACTGCATTGAATGCTTCAAATGCGTAGACGCATGTGGAGCCCGCGAGGCCATAAACTTCGACCAGAAACCCGAAGAAATCACAGTCGACGTCGGAGCCATAATCGTCTCCATAGGCTACGACATGTTCAATCCTGAAGGCCTAGAATGGACAGGATACACCAAGTTCTCCAACGTCTTCACAGCCCTAGAGTTTGAAAGACTGATCTTGGCCGCTGGACCCACAGGCGGTAGAGTTGTCCGTGCCTCAGACGGACAAAAGCCGCACTCAATCGCTTTTATACAATGCGTTGGCTCACGTGACGTCAACAGGTACGAGTACTGCTCAAGCTTCTGCTGCATGTACACGTTGAAGCAT
>CAYGYP010000165.1:0-1291 GCA_964354115.1 uncultured Candidatus Bathyarchaeia archaeon
GGATGGCCTTCATAGCTAGCTCGAAGTGCATAGGCGTAGGAACCGCCAGAACTACTGCATGCACCTTCGGATCTTCTAGAAGCCTGTCGTAATCCAAATAGTATCGCACGCCGTACTGCTCAGCTAATGGTTTAACTCGCCTCTCGGAGGCTGCGCCAAGTGCTACAAGTTCAGAGCCCTCAATTTTCTTAAAACTGGGCACGTGTGCCTGGCCACCTACGAATCCAACGCCCACTACCGCAACACCAACTTTGTCACGCATTAGGCTTCACCCATTCTGCACTCTTAGACATACGCAATTTCGCATAAAAGCTTGCCCTCTTCATAAGCGACAGAAGCCACTGAATCAAATGACACAAGCCCAACGCAATCCAGTGCGCTGCTGCCCTGAGTCAATTCCTAATTTTCTTCGCGCGCGCTTGGTGCAAAATGCTTTTTATTCATTAAGCAGAGCCAAAATACACTCATCAGACAAATCCATGATAAATCCACATATGCAAAAAACTCTATGGCTCCATTTTCTGAGGATACAAGTGGAAATGCTGGATCATAATTCAGTTGCTCTCGCCAATGCTTCGTAACAATCACTCAGACATATTTTGTTGGATCACAGGTATAAATCGCAATAACGCGCTCACGCGGCAACGCGATACAGTTTTAATACTCATACAGAATAACCTGATATTCGCGGGATCAATGATGGTTGACGTTAGAAAACTCTTGGAATATAATGAGAGCGTGAGACACAGATACTTTGAAAAACTCACCGAACTATCGTGGGAAGAGTTCACTAAGAATAGGGAAGCTAGTTTTCACTCAATCAGGAACATATTTGTCCACACTCTAGGCGCGATAGATTACTGGTTGGATTTCTTGCAGAGCGAGAACCTTCATTCCAAGAGAAAACATGACGAATACAGAACCTTTGAGGAAGTTGGAGCTTACATGGAACGCGTTGAGAAACGGATGCAGGGTTACCTTGACTCACTACCGATTGAGGGACTCAGCAAAACGTATACCCTGAAAGATGATGATAACAAGACCATTAAAATCACAGCCGAAGATGTCCTAATTCATGTGTTCGAAGAGGAAGTTCACCACAGAGGCGAATTGATAGCACTTCTCTGGCAAATGGGCATTGAGCCACCCTCGATGGGTTGGAAGGGGCTTTGAAGCTAGCGAGCGGAGCGATGACGTCCTGGAAACGGTGGATGCTATGATGAAAAAGGTGAACCATGTTGGAGCTATACGAGGCTGTTGAAAAGAGAAGAACAGTGAGAGAGTTTCAGCA
>CAYGYP010000165.1:1391-4853 GCA_964354115.1 uncultured Candidatus Bathyarchaeia archaeon
GCTACATATTCTTTTTAAGGTTGCCCAACAGATTAGACGTTGTGGCTAGGAATCATATGGAGTAGTTCTTGTGCCGTCTCACGAGCCAGAGGTTGTACCGAGTCCGCGTCCCCTTGCCGAGAAAGAGAGTCAACTTATCGATAGAGTTGAGGAGATGGGGCTTCTCAAGGAGGCTGTTGAAAGGGCAATTCGAGGTCAAGGTGGTCTTGTTTTTCTGTCTGGAGAGGCTGGAATTGGTAAGACGAGGCTAACGAGAGAACTTGGCGCTTATGCACGTTTACGTGGGATGCAAGTCCTCTATGGCCGATGTCCAGCTTTGTTTAGGATGGATGGCGTTCCTCCATATGTTCTCTGGAGTGAGGTGTTAAGAGACTATTTGGAGGCTTGTAGTCCGGAGCAATTATACAGGGTTGTTGGCTTTTATCCGGGCGAGGTTGCAAAGTTGGTTCCGGAGCTTAAGCAGAAGCTTGGAATGATTCCTCAGTCTCTGCCTGTCGGTCCTGAGCATGAGCGTGACAGGTTGTTCGAGGCGGTTTTCCAGTTTGTTGCCAACGTCTCTAAGGAAGCTCCATTGTTAGTGGTTCTTGATGATTTGCAGTGGACTGATCAGACTTCGCTTTTGCTCTTGCATTATTTGGCGCGTGGCATCTACAAGACACCCTTGCTTCTTCTAGGTGCTTATCGCGAGACTGACGTTGACGAGAAACACCCTCTGTCACCGGTCTTAACGGAACTGAATAGAGAACGTTTGTTGCGGCCTATCACGTTGAAGCGCATGTCTCTTGACGATGTTTCTGAGATGATTAGGCAGATCCTAGAGCAGGAGGAGGTGCCGAAAGAGTTCTGTGAGCTTGTTTATGAGAAGACCAGAGGGAATCCTTTCTTCGTAGAAGAGGTAATAAGATCTCTCAAGGAAGAAGACGTTATCTTTCGCGAGGAGAACCAATGGAAGATCAGGGAAGTCTCAAAGATCGAGTTCCCTTCAACCGTCAAGAGTGTCATAAAGACAAGAATAAACAGGTTGGATGATGAAAGCCAGAATATTCTGACTTTGGCTTCCTTTGTTGGAAACGACTTCACCTTTGAGGCCCTATGCGGAGTCACTGGCATTGAAGAGAATAAACTGCTTGAATTAATGGAGAAACTGCTCAAAACAGGACTGGTTAAGGAGAAGGTGATCCATGGAGAGGACGTGTACTGCTTTGCTGATGTTATAGTGAGAGATGTTGTGCATGAGGAAGTCAGCCACTTGCGGCACAAGAAACTTCACAATTCTGTTGGAAATGCCTTAGAGAGAGTTTATGCCAAGAACGTTGATCAGCATCTTGGGGAGCTGGCTTATCACTTTTTAGAGGCTGGTGACAAGGATAAAGCGCTTGACTACTTTCTGAAGGCAGGAGAAAGGGCTCAAAAGGTATATGCTCACAATGAAGCTTTTTCCTACCTTCAACACGCCCTTGAGCTGCTTGAAGAACAAGAGAGTAATCATGAGAAAAAGGCGCGCATAATTGAAAAGCTTAGTGACCTCAAGGGCTGGATGGGCGAACTACCTGTTTGCCTAGAATACTTGAACGAAGCGTTGGATCTGTGGAACCAGTTGGAAGATAAGAAGAACGTCGCACGACTCCACGTAAAATTGGCATCATGGTTGTGGCAAGGTATCGGCGACAAGGACAAAGCTTCCAAGCATCATAGCATGGCTTTGGAAATACTTCAAAAAGAGCCCGAAAGTGCGGAACTAGCCGGCCTATATGAAGACATTTCACATATGCTCTGGCGAAGTGGCAAACCTGAAGCATTGTCATGGGCACAGAAGGCCTTTGAACTTTCAAGGAGACTAGGCAACCAACAGGTCCTCACCGGGTGCTATAATGACTTGGGGACTATAAGTCTGAAATCCGGTAAGTATGAAAAGGCTCTGGAGTTTTATGAGCAAGGACTTAAGATGGCTCTCAAGAATAACTTAGTAGGATACGCTACGAGTCTATACAACAACCTCGCCACACTTTATTCGATCACTGGAGAGCTTCAAAAGGCATTTGAAACCGCTCAGAAAGGGTCGGAGTTTGCGAGAAAAGCTGGCTCCTTGTACGGCTTGGCTTGGCTTAATGTGATGGTGGCGTCAAGCTATGCATACATGGGCGAAATCCAGAAAGCGATGCCCATGTTTGAAGAAGTCCTAGCATTTGACAAGAGAGCCAAGTACACCGCTCATGTTTCGGTCCCATTGACCGGAATTGGCATATGTTATCAATCCTTAGGAGAATGGGAGAAAAGCCTTCAGTATCTGATGGAAGCCTATGACATGGCAAAAAGGGTAGGAGAGTACCAGTTTTCTGCAGAGACCAGTTACTGGCTTGGCGAATTGTTCATGGAAATGGAAGACTACATGGAAGCAGAGAAATACCTTGGTGAATCTAACAGTGCATATCAAGAAGCAGGAGACACAGATACCCAGGCTACACTAGTGCTGCCTGCGCTTTCAAGGCTGTTTCTGAAAAGAGGCGAGACTGAAAAAGCTAAGGAAATGATCGAGAGACTATGTGAGTACGCGGCAAAAACCCAAAACGAGCTAGTTATGCCCCAAGTCGAAATGCTGAAAGCAATGTTCTTGAGAGAGCAGAAAAACTGGGAACAGTCAATTCAACACTTCGAAAAAAGCTTCCAAGCACATAAGTCCCTTGATGCACAGAAATGGTTCGTCGAGCCATTCGCCGATCTTCTGTACGAATACGGCTCAACGTATCAAGAAAGGAGCGAAGAAGGCGATAAAGAAAAATCCTTTTCACTATTGAACCAAGCACTTGACATATACCAAGAGATCGGTGCGATCAAGAGAATGGAAAAAGTAAGGTCAAAAATGGCTCGTGAAGAAACTCAACGTGCAGTGGTCTCTAAGCCAGCACCTCTAGCAGAAGTCTCGAAGGGCGTCGTAGGTCACCTCACCACAGGGTATGCAGACCTTGACAGGCTTTTGTGCGGCGGGATACCCGAAAACTACGCAGTGGCTTTGACCTCGCCTTCCTGCGACGAAAGGGATTTGCTGGTCAATGGTTTCCTTGAGACGGGAGCAAAGCAGGGTGAAGTCACATTTTACGTCACCATAGACCCAGGTGAAGCAAAATCGTTGGCGGAAAAGTTTCGTTCAACCTTCTACCTTTTCGTCTGCAATCCTCAGGCAAATGCAATCATCGCAAGCACACCTAACGTATTCACGTTGAAAGGAGTCGAAAACCTCACCGACATTGGTATCGCTTTGACTTCAACGATCCGCAAGCTAGACCCTTCGCTGAAGGGTCCGAGAAGAATTTGCATTGGCCTGATCTCAGATATTCTGCTACAACATCACGCAGTCCAAACCAGAAGGTGGCTGACCGCGCTCATTACGGAGTTGAAGTCGATGGGATTCACAACTTTGGCAGTAGCCGATCCGCAGATGCACCCTTCAGAGGAGCTTCACGC
>CAYGYP010000166.1:0-4847 GCA_964354115.1 uncultured Candidatus Bathyarchaeia archaeon
GGAGATGGTAGGTTCATCATTTTTAGGAGAAAGGAGAGAAGGGAGAAAATAATTCAGACCTTGCCAATCTCCTCACATTTCCCATAGATCATACACATGTTGCTTTTAAACGTTTTCATCATATTCCGAACTTCACCAAGAAATTCTATCAAAAACAACACTTCTCAAAACATTTTGCCTGAGGCGCGCCCGATTTATTCCCCGAAATCTTTCAGTCTCCATCAAAAAAGCCCGCGCAGGCTGCCCATTCACAGCCAACACGCAGTTCTTGCATTTCAGTGACTAACGCGCGGTTGTCTACGTCTTCAACCCAGATCCTTTATGATCTGGTCAACAGTCATTATCTTTGCGTTGTAGACATCCCGAAGATACTTCAAACCCAGCTTATGATCCTCCTCCGTGAAAGCCTCAACACCGTCCCCAGCGACGATGATCTTGTACCCCCTGAAGAAGGCATCCGCAGCCGTATGCCTAACACACATGTGCGTGTGCAAACCGCCCAGAATGACCGTCTTCACTCCTTCGCCCTTGTAGAGGCTTCGCAGCAAAGAATCCAGACCCGTCTCGTAGAAGCCACTGTACGCCCTCTTTTCAACAACATAATCTCTTGCAGCGGGCCTCAGCTCAGGAATGACCTCCGCGCCCCTCGTGCCTTTCATCGCATGTTTCCCCCATTTCCGAACCACCTCAGCATCCTGCGGATAATGAGCATCGTTGCTGTAGACAACAGGCACACCGTGCTTTCGCGCAGCCTCAACAAGTTTCTTCAACCTTGGAACGATGCACTCAGCCCTCTCGCACTTCAAATCGCCAGTCACAAAATCATTAAGCATATCAACCAATATCACGGCTTCATTATCCAAAGAAACCACACCACCAGCGGTCAAGCTAGCCTATGCAAACGACGCTATTTAACAGTATTCGTAACCCAACATCGACGGGCAATACTTTTATCACACAACTGCATAAATGAGAAGTCTCGATTCGAGAGTGAACCACGATGAGAAAAGACGTCGACAAAATCTTGGCGAAACACGGCGTGGGCTCCATGCTGTTGTACTCGGACAGCGCCAAAAACGTGAACATGTACTACCTCACCAAGTTCCTAGCGCCTGACCCGTTCATACTTCTCAAACAAGTAGACCAAGACCCCATGATGGTCGTCAAACAGATGGAAGTACCCAGAGCCCAAAAAGAATCCGCCATCAAGAACGTGCATTCCTACTTCGATTACGACTACATACAGACCGTAAAATCCGCCTCAGACCCCAAAACCGGCGAAACCAAGTTCGTGGCCTCAGTCGCCAAGAAGGAACTGGGAACCAAAGAGACCATCTACGTCCCACCGAACCTCCCCGTCACACTTGCCGACGCCTTAAGACACGAAGGCCTAAAGATAAAACCCATGTTCGACGTACTGGAGAAAGCCAGAGAAACAAAAGAAAATGACGAAATCGAAAACATCAAATCCGTGCAAAGAGCCGTGGAGAAGGCAACATCAAAAGCCATCGGACTCATCGCCAACGCCGAAGTCGACACGAATGAAACCCTATTCTACCGAAAAAGCGGCCGAAAGGAAGCACTCACAGCCGGCAAGGTACGCTCCGTATTCGACCACACGTTCGCTGACCACGGCTGCGTCGCCGAGGAAGAAACAATCATCGCCTGCGGGAGCAGAGGCTCAGATCCTCACTATTCAGGCGAATCAAGAGATATTCTGAAAGCAAACCAACCCATAGTCTTGGATGTTTTCCCAAAAAGCGTCAAAAATCGCTACGTTTCAGACATGACTCGGACCATAGTGAAAGGCAGAGCATCAAAAACCGTCAGAAGAATGTTCGAAACCGTGCTCCAGACGAAAAACGCTGCGATGGACGCCATAAAAGCCGGCGTTCTAGGAAGCGACATGCAGAGCCTATGTTACGACATGTTTGAAAAGGCCGGCTACCAAACCGTAAGAGGCGGCAAACAGATAAGCAAGGGCTACGTGCATGGCCTTGGCCATGGAATCGGACTTGAGATTCATGAAGGACCCTCGATGGGCGACTTCTACAAGTATCCTCTGGAAGAACACAACATCACCTCAGTCGAACCTGGACTGTACGACCCCAAAATCGGAGGAGTACGAATAGAAGACATGATAGAGGTCACAAAAAAGGGCTGTAACAACCTGACGCATATGGACATTTTCCTCGAAGTCTAATCGTCACCATCGACCGAACCTGCAACACGATGGCACAGTCTTTTTTCACGCGTTTTGCCATTCAACGGAAATCTTAATTATGCAAGGTTACATTGTTTGTTGGCTTGTGAAAGGCTTTGCAGCATAGTATTGAAACTCGAGACCTAATCAGAACTTTCAAAGGACAAGATAAACCAGTGAAGGCTCTGGACAAGGTTTCGATTTCAATCGACGAAGGGGAAATCTTCGGGCTCCTCGGCCCGAACGGCGCCGGCAAGACCACGCTGATAAAAATCCTAACGACTCTTCTCCTCCCCACAAGCGGCGAGGCCCACGTAGGCGGGTTCGACGTAATCAAAGAGCCCAACAAAGTGAGAAGAGTAATAAGCCTAGTTTCCGGAGGCGAAACCCCAGGCTACGGAATACTATCCACAAACGAGAACTTGTGGTTCTTCTCGCAGCTCTACGGATTGTCCTCGTCAGCGGCAAAGACAAAAATCAAGCAGTTACTGAAGGACTTGGACTTCGAAGAATACGCAAAAACGCGCATGGCTAAGCTGTCAACCGGATACAAGCAGAGACTGAACCTTGCAAGAGGATTGCTGAATGATCCGAAGATACTGTTCTTAGACGAGCCCACTCTGGGCTTGGATGTTTTAACTTCAAAAAACCTGAGAAACTACATTGTCGACTGGGCAAAGAAAGAAAGGAAAGGCACTGTTCTGCTGACAACGCATTACATGGCCGAAGCCGACGAAATGTGCGACAGAGTAGCCATCATCGACCATGGAAAAATCCTAGCCTGCGACAACCCTCTTACTCTGAAGGAAAAACTGAAAGAAAACGTGATCATGAGAATCGAAGTCTCTTCAATGCAAGCTGACTTCAGCTTCATGGAGAAAATGGAAGGAATAGTCGGGTATTCCCAGACCCGCAGCATCCAAACAGACACAACCACGCTGAAAGTCATGGTGCTCGATGAGAAGACCTTCTCAATGATCACTTCGAAGCTGGAAGAACAGAAACTGAAGATCCTCTCGATCAACAAAGCTGAGCCAACCCTTGAAGACGTCTACATTAGCCGCGTAGGACGAGGCTTTGAAGACGAAGAGGCGCACACCAGTGCTTGATGAACTCGTCCGTAATCTCAGGGTGGCTTACGCCCGATTGTGGGTCAGAATTAAGGGCAGCAACCAAGAGCCCGAATGGATCGCCGCTGACTTACTGATCCCCATCTTGACCCTCAGCGCCTACGTGTACCTCTACAAGATGCTAAATGCTCCCGCCCAGTTCTCGGGCTTCGTTATCATCGGCGGAACCATGATTGCCTTCTGGGTGAACGTTCTCTGGAACATGTCATCTCAGTTCTACTGGGAAAAAGAAACAGGAACCTTGGAAATGTACCTCGTTGCACCGATCTCAAGAATGGCCATCCTTCTTGGAATGGCCCTGGGAGGAGTCGTAAACACGACTCTGAGGGCCGCAGTCATTCTTGTTGCCGGAACCATAATCTTTCAAGTCCCACTCGCAGTCCATGAACCCTTCACCGCACTTTTCACATTCATCTTAACGATCATAGCACTCTATGCGCTGGGTATGCTGTTCGCGTCTCTATTCATGCTTTACGGCAGAGAAGCTTGGCACACAGCAAACCTCCTGCAAGAACCAGTCTATTTCCTCTCAGGATCATATTTTCCAATAAGATACCTGCCGGACATCGTTCAACTACTGGCATCCTTCATTCCACTAACATTCGGGCTAGACGGAATCAGAAGAGTCATGATTGACGGCCAAGGGATAGCTGACATTTGGCCGAATATAGTCGCGCTAGTGATTTTCACGATAGTCTTGTTGCCTCTGGCAAAGTTCGCTTTGAACTACATGGAAAACTTGGGCAAGAAAGAGGGGAGGCTCACGTTAAGATGGCAATAAACACGGTTCTAAGAACCATTAAGCAGTCTATTTGGTTAGGCTGGAAAGTTGAGACCAACTGGGCCGACCCCCTCGTGTTTGCCATATACTATCTCGTACGACCGCTGGCAGGCCTGCTGATCGTCGGCTTCATCTTCATTGTCGGCACCGCCGTCACCACGTCTGCAGGAGCCCTCAACCCCGAATATTTCGCTTTCATGTTCATCGGAAACAGCTTCTTCCTGTACGTTACGCAGATAATGTCGACGATGACCATGCTAATACACGATGACAGGTCCCATTATGAAGTGCTGAAACATATCTACTTGACACCTGGCTCCTTGACTTGGTACATCTTCGGCAGAGCCCTAAACGGCGTCATGAACGCTTCAATATCTCTGCTTCTGACCTTAGGATTTGGAACGCTCATCTTTCAGGGTCTGTTAGGAATCCAAATACCCATCAACTGGCTGGGAACAAACTTACCACTGCTAGCCTTGAGCCTAGTACTAGGAATAATCTGCTTCATAGCCATGGGCTTCATTCTATGCGGCATAAACATCCTGACTTCGCGAGTGCAGTTCATGTTAAACGAATACGTGTCAGGCATCCTTTACCTGTTCGGCGGAGTCATATTCCTGCCACAAATACTCCCCGCGTGGGGTCAAACCATTTCAAACGCCCTGCCGATCACGTATTTTCTCAGCATAATCAGGTTCTCAATACTGCATCAGTCTCCAACCCCAATCCAGAC
>CAYGYP010000167.1:0-4793 GCA_964354115.1 uncultured Candidatus Bathyarchaeia archaeon
TCATTACTCCCGGCAATATCGGCATACAGGAAATCGCCTTCGGCTTTATAAGCCAGCAATTGGGTATCGGCATGGCTCAGGGAATCCTGGTTTCTATTGTCGGCAGAATAATAAATACCGCTTTGACAATCCTGCTGGGTCTGCTGTTTGGCGGAAACGATATTCTTCGGCACCGGAGAGATTATATAAAATCAAACGAATAATACACGAACTTAGGCGAAAAAATATGTTCTCAAAACTTTTTATTTGAAAACATTCTGACGCTGTTCAAAAGATAAAAAATATGAAATTAAAAGACACCGGCGAAAGACTAATAGTTTATAAACACTCTGAACGTAACCCTCTTTATCTCCGCAGCTTGACCGCATACAGGTTTGCGCTGCCTTTTATCAGAGACAAGTGTGTATTGGATGACGGCAGCGGCTCTGGATATGGTTCTTACTACCTAGCTACTAACGGGGCAAAAAAAGTGGTCGGCACTGACCTGTCAAAGGACGCCGTAGAATACGCAAAAAATCGATATAAAGATAAAAATCTTGAATTCATGGTTTCAGATGCTGGTTATTTGACATTTGATGATGAAACTTTCGATGTGGTTACCTCCTTTCAGGTCATAGAGCACATAGAAGATGCCAGTCGTTTTCTGCGTGAAATTATACGTGTGCTTAAAAAAACTGGAATCGCATTGATTTCCACTCCGAATAAGAGAACTTTTTCTCCCGACACAACCGGCCCGGAAAATCCATTCCACAAGAAAGAATTTTATTTTGACGAGTTTGATAGACTTCTGAAAGTCCATTTCAGTGAAGTCGAAATATTCGGTGTCAATCAAAGCCAAAAATTACATAAGGCCGACAAAACCTGTCGTACTCTTGTGAAAAAAAATATCAAGCCTTTTTTAACAAAACTCCGTTTACATTTCCTACTAAAGATGGTTCCCAAAAGACTGGTAGATTCTCTTTTGCAACAATTTTATGGAAATATAACTCTTTCCGATTTTACTGTTACAAAGTCTGACCTCGAGAATGTACTGGATTTCATCGCAGTTTGCAGAAAGTCATAAAATGGCCGATATTTCAAGATTCATCAGGCAATGGAAACGATAAATAAGTTTTTTGAAAAGCACCAATTAATGTCTAAAGCTCGACAAATCCTTCGACAATGTGGATTTGTTCTATTTACCCTGATAGCTATAGACTACATGTTGTATCTAATCAGCGTATTTTTAAGAGATAAATTTTACCGCTGGACAAAGGATGATTTTGGCCTAAAAGAGGCCCTGTTTTGGCCTAAAGATGTTCTTGTGTTCCTAAGGTACTCCAAAGTCCTGAAGGAACTAAAAAATGAAATATCCCTGAACGCAGAACGCAAAATAAGCGTTTTAGAGATAGGCTCAGGCGGCCTGGGAATATCGCCTCTTCTCAAATATGCCGGCCTTAAAAAGAAATGCGACCTCACACTTGCCGACACCGATGTTAGTGCTCTAAGTAAAGTGAAATCTGAAAAAACAGTGGTAATACATGGAGATTCTCTGCCCTTTGAGGATAATACTTTTGACGTGGTAATATCACTTGATACGCTCGAACATATACCCAAAGACAAACGACAAAAATTCCTCTCTGAGATTAAAAAAGTCGCAAAAAAAACAATACTGTTGCATTTTGTAGCTAATGACCCGCCTGAGCAATTTCTATCCAGAGACGCCGACCAGAAGTTTCAAAACTGGTACATAAAAAAATTCCACAAACCTAACAGGTGGACAGAAGAGCACTTAATGATTGACCCGCCAACCATTCAGGAAATCAATGTTGTTTTCCCAGGTGCACTAATTACAGGTACACAAAACATTAACGCCTGGTTTGACTATATGACTCTTTGCGAACAACCTCTTGTCAGTTTCTTTGCAGGCTTTATGTATATTACCAAATGGAAGAAAAAAGATAATAGCCCCCCTTTTCATGGTTGCTTTGTAAAATGGAACAAGCCTTATTCAGAACAGGTAAATTGTTCCAAAAGCTGAATCAGTTCGGTTTACCACGGCTGACGCGAGGATAAAACTCAAGAAACTATACCCTACAACTTAGCTGTTACAGACCACCATTTGATACCCATCAATTTAGAGAAAATTTCACCAAAGACAGTACGCTGTTCGCATTTTCCACATATAGACATATCTTTTCTTTTGTGTCTTAACATATGTAAAAATAGCTTGCGTTTTTTACCAAAGAAAATTTTGCTGTATTTTTCATGTTTTAAATCACCAAATTCAAAAGCTCTCGGATGAGCACAGCATGCAATAACGGAACAATCATAGTCAACAAAAAGATACCCTGGGCACACCAATTCACATAAACCTTTAGGAATAACGTGTTTTCGTTTTGGGATAATTTGAACTGACTGTGGCAGAATCTGAAAGTTTCTAAACTCTGTTTCCCATCCTAAAGAATGTATCAACTCTGCCCATCTCTCTCTACCCTTTACATCCTCACAACAAGTCCTTGTCTTTAAAACTATATCGGGTGCATATTTATCTCTTAATGCTTTGGCTTTAGCCAAAAAATGTATCAATTTTTCCCATTTTGCAGGAGGGCGCAATCTCTCATATTCCTCAGGGGTTCCATCACCATCACAACTTACATATAACTCTTTAAGTACACCTGTTCTAAAAATTTTTATCAACTGATCTTCATCAAAATGTTGCGCATTGGTGGAAAGCTCAACAGTAGCGCAAGACCACGACTGTTTCGGTATTTGCATAAGGATGTCCGGCAAATTCGGATGAAGTAGCGGTTCTCCGTAATTATACGGTCTCAATAGATGAATATGCGGAACATCGATGTTCTCTAAACATTTCGCAAAGTCATCGACTGACATGTAAGCCATTTTTCTCTTTATTGTCGAATTTGGACATCCTAAACATTTTAACTGGCATCCGGAAACAATATTAATATGAACCAGTTGCAATCCATAATGAATTTGACCCGTTACAGTGGATAGATAGCTTAAATATTTTCTTCTGACTCGATATCGGCATGAATTTATAATACTTGGCACAATTCTGGTTACCCCCTTTCAGTTTTTCTCTTTGTTGATCTGTTAATATTTTTTTTAAAATAAATTCTCAGCATTTCTTTCATGCTTGTCACAACAAGTGCGTAAACACGCCGACACCAGCCCGCCAAAAGCGGGTTGTTCCTTTTTATTATACTCTATCCTACCCAAAATCACAATGGAAAATACTTGGTTAACCGCCCTTTTTTGTTTATTATTATGGTTCAAAAAAGCTTAATTGGGCTTTATATGATTCCTGATTTAAATAGTGTAAACCTGAAATAAAATGTCAAGCTCTGATGCCCTGATTACTATTGGTACGGTCAATTGGCACTCTTACGCCTATTTAGAGAAATTATTCCATAATTTACTCGACAAAGCTGAGTATCCGGACAGATTACGTTTTGTCGTAGTTGATAATACCAATGGCAAAGACGACAACATTGAAAAACTTAAAGAGGATTTTCAGAATATCGCCATAATCAAAAATGATACTCGGCAGACTAAAGGTTCCCAATCGCATGCCTCCGGCCTAAACATCGTAATGAAAAACATCAAAACGCCGTATGCTTTAATCCTCGACCCGGATGTCCATATCTTTAAAAAAAACTGGGATACCTTTTTGACAGATTTAATAAATCAAAATAATATTTTTGCTCTGGGCGTCAGTTTCCCGCCATGGCAGCTGGGAATGTATCATAATTTTCCTAACCCTGTTTTTTGTTTTTTCAAAACAAAGCAGTATCTTGAATTTCTACCACACTGGTCAGCTTATGATGTAAATAGATTCGTTATTTGCTGGGATTTTGTCAGGAGGAATTTTTTACGCCTTGGTATTCTTATCAACAGAAGGCGTTTCGAGGATTCAAAGCTGATTAAAACAATCTGGCCTCGTATCGAAAAAATCGTCGGACTTTGCAGCAGGGATACAGGATGGAGAAGAGCACAAAAGGCAAAGAAATCTAAAACAAAAACAATAATATTCGAAACGAAAATAGTCCCTTCGAAAAAATTTAAACCGGACGACCCTTATTCAAATATGGCAAAATATTTCGAATTATATTGCTATCAGAACGAACCGGTACTTGCTCATAAATCTTCTACAAATTCCCCGGTTTTCAAAACTGACAAATCAAGCGATGAGGACATGTGGGAGAAATGTATAGAACAAATTGAAAAACAGTAAATCTCGATTAAACTCAATCCCCGGCAATCCGTTTGACTATCAATTAAAGAACGTTCTCAACCATATTTCAATATTGACCCACTTCCATATTTCCTTACCGCATTTTTTTTTATTACTGATGTGCGACAAAAACATCTCTTCGATTTTTTGCCACTTCCAGTAAGGCCGTTTCCTGAAACTGTCAGAATAGATAATCTGTCTGCAAAAATCAACAATCTTTGGCTTTCTAAAAAACTCCTCCACCGGCGTGTCGAAACCTATTTTGTCCGTTCTGCCACTTATCATTTCCGGCAGAATGTCCTTTACCGCCTCTTTGAAAATAATCTTTGTCCTGCCGTTTTGAAGCTTTTGTTCCGGAGCCAGCGACAAAGCCGTTTCAACCAGATGCAAATCCAGAAAAGGCACCCTGCTTTCTATACTCCATCTCATCGAACTCTTGTCCTCCCATTGCAATAAATGCGGAATGGCAGTCGAAAACAACGTCAATCGCAGGACCTCTTCCAAAGACATCCCTTGCCATCGCGGGTCTAAGTTTTTGCCGCAAACTTCTTCAAGA
>CAYGYP010000168.1:0-4790 GCA_964354115.1 uncultured Candidatus Bathyarchaeia archaeon
AACTTTACTTTCGCCTAGGGGAAAAGGTGTAGACGCTGTGAAATATCTAAAGAGTTTGAAGGAGATAGGGAATGTCAAAATTCGAGACATATTCTTCACTTTTGGTCGTTATGACGGAATAATTATCTTTGAAGCTCCTAACGAAAAGGAAGCCATGAAATTTGTTATGGAAACAGGCTTCTCAACGCAGTATACTATGGAAACCTTAGTTGCGGTTCCAGGGAAAGAAATGTGAAAAACAGGCGGTTTCATTTCTCTGATTCCGGGTGCAAGGCTTTTCCTAATTATGTCCCTGTAACTGTCCTTCTTTTTTCCTTCGGTTTTGTATTAAGAGAAAGCAATAGTACAGCTTTTTAATACCAAATTTTATGCATAAGCGCATAGAAGAAGATTCCACAAAATTCAAAAACAATGACGTACTATATTATTGTGCTCGAAATAGAAAGGAGAAGAGAAAGATGAAAACAAAAATCTTCGGAGCGGTATTTATCGCAGTTCTTTTGCTTAGTGCGCTAGGCACAGTCTACGTGCCAAAAGGCAACGCTAGTACACAGGCTCCACGTATGAACGTGGACCAACTAGAACCAATTGACGGCTCACCAAGTCTGGAAGGCGTAGTGTGTAGTTGGGCACAACCGGACACTGGGAACCCATGGACCGTGGTAGTCTATGACGATTACTACGGAGGCTTCTATCGCCAAGACTTTGAATGTGTGCTGGAAGGTGTCAAATGCAATATTTGGATTGGATTGAACTATACCGACTGGGATGGATATACAGACGAATATGTCCCCGGAGCAACATTCGACGAAGATACTTGGTATTTTGCCTATCCATGGTCTTGGGAAGCACATATAGTGTCTTACCGCTACTTGGATGGATACCGTGACTACATATATGGAGCGCAGCTAAGAGCTGTTATGGATGAATTTGACGCCAAGATACATGATAAAGACACAACATTCTTCGGCGGGTACAACTATCGACCAGGACCCGAAGGCGACGGGAAGATTCAAATATTGATATTCAACATCAGAGACGAATTCTTCTATAGCCCATTGACCGCCCCAGGGTTCATAATGGGATACTACTGGTATTACGTAAGCAACCTTAACAATGCTAACATAATACACATCGACACTTGGCAGTGGTATAGGCGACAGGGACCGACGCCCGACGGTGGTGAAGGTTGTCCGTATATACCCTATCCATATTCAGGCAGCGGGTTGCGCCCAAATCAATATGAAGGCACCATCGCACACGAGTTCCAGCACCTTATCCACCGTGATATTGACAATAATGAACTGTCTTGGGTAAATGAAGGATGCTCAACTCTGGCTGAGTTCATCTGCGGATATGGACACACAACAAACCTCCAATATTATATGATTTACTTCTGGGACACGTCACTAGTGATCTGGGCAAACAATCTAGAAAACTATGGTGTTGTCTATCTCTGGACGCTCTACATGTACGAACACTACGGCGGTCAACCACTTATTTGGGACATTGTCCATGAACAAGCCAACGGAATCCAAGGATGGAACAATGTACTCAAGGCACACCACATCAAGAAGAACTTTGACCAAATCTTTGAAGATTGGGCTATCGCCAACTATCTTGACGACACGTCTTTTGCCAAAGGAATCTACGGCTACTATGAGCTAGATCTACCCTGCGCAGCTTCAGGATGGTGGGACATACCCTACTCAATAGCATACTGGGGAGCCTACGACGAAACATACCCTACAGGATGGATTCTACCCGAACGACTGCCTTACATTGCGTGGTATTGGGAGTTATACGACGGCTCTCCAGCACTGAAAGTCAAATTCAACGGCGATGACTACGCTGGAATAGCCCCTCACAGCCCAGTCAATGAATGGTACTCAGATGGAACTCCATACTCATGGTTCCGACTGGGCAAGACGTTCACCATACCTGCGGGCGGGGCAACACTCAAATTCTGGACCAACTACGACATCGAGGAAGACTGGGACTACGGCTACGTAGAAGTCCACGACCTTGATACAGATGAATGGTGCACCCTTCCAGGATCTAATACAATTTCAACACTCCCGAACCCGCAAGATAATCCCAACTGCCCAGATGAAGTTGAACCAGCAACTTACAACCTTACTGCAGGAAGGTGGAATGCATTCACAGGCGATAGTGGCGGCTGGTATCAGGAAGAGATGAGTTTGGCACCGTTTGCTGGCCATGACATAGAATTGTACTTCACCTATTGGACAGATCCCTACACACTTGGACGCGGATGGTACATTGACGACATTGAGATATCTGAACTCGGCTTCTCTGACAATGTTGAAAGTGGCGTGAACGGTTGGATCGTCAACGCTGGCTGGTACATAACCACTGGAGTGATACCCAACAAATTCGAAGTCAACTTCATACAAACAGTCACACTGAACGTATGCAAAAAGGTAACAACCCTACACTACATCAGTCACATGTACTTGAACAAAGCACAAGATGGTTGTATGCTGTTACCAGCATTAAACACAAAAATTGCGACATTTGGCCCATCTGTAATGGTCGTTGCCAACCAACCAGGATACGAACACTCATGGAGTACGTACTGGCAGTTCACCGCAGAAATAATCAAATGTGGTCACTAGACACTCTACCAAAACACGCAACACCAATCCCCCTTTTTTGTTTGAACTGATCACACACTAGCACAATGAATTTAATCCACTTAACGCAAGAATAGTATGGAGAGGAAGGAGAAGGAAAATGAAGAAGACACTACTTGGAATACTGTTTTCGATTCTGTTATCCAGCATGTTGTTTCCAGCATCTAATATTCAACCAGTCAAGGCAGCTGGAACCATATACATAAATGCTGATGGAAGCATCAGCCCACCGGAGGCACCTATCTCAAGCCCTGACAACATCACTTACACGCTTACTGGAAACGTGACCGATTCCATCGTAGTTGGGAGAAGCGACATAATAGTTGATGGTGCAGGCTACACTGTCGAAGGTGACGGAACTGGAAACGGTTTCAGCTTGCAGAACATAGTCAACGTGACCATAAAAAATACGAGAATACAGGGCCGTATCGACGGTATTCAGCTTTTCAATTCTGCAAACAGCATCATAACCGGTAACAGCATAGTGGGGAACAGCTACGAAGGTATCGGACTCTATTACTCTTCAGACAACATCATAACCGCTAACAGCATAACTAACAATCAAGTAGGCATCGGATCCTATGATTCATCAAACAATTCAATATTTCACAACATCTTCACAAACAACGCGTATCAAGTCTACACTGAGACTTCCGTCAACAATTGGGACAACGGCTACCCTTCAGGAGGCAACTATTGGAGCGACTACTCCGGTGTAGACTCCAATGGAGATGGCATCGGAGACACCCCATACCCAATCGACGAGAACAACCAAGATCGTTATCCTCTCATGAAACCATGGACTAACATTGCTATTTTAGACATTTCACCATCTAAAACCGTTGTGGGACAAGGATACACGCTGTATATATACGTGTCTGTTCAAAATCAAGGCTGGAACACTGAAACGTTGAACATCACTGCCTACGCTAACGCAACAACCATCACCACACTCATGAGCATATCCTTAACTGGCAGAAACTCCTCAACCCTAACTTTCATATGGAACACTACTGGCTTTGCTAAGGGCAACTACACCATAAGCGCTTATGCTTGGCCAGTTCTAGGCGAAATAGACAATACAGATAACACCTTTACAGACGGCTGGGTAATAGTCACAATTCCAGGCGACGTGAACGGTAACCATCTAGCAGACATTTCAGACCTAGTAATAACAGTTGGCGCCATTCCCTCAGCCCCCGGATGGTCAAACTGGAATCCAAATACAGACATTAACGGCGACGGAGTATGCGACATCTCAGACCTAGTCATATGCATAGGACACATACCATCAGGACCATGGTAAAACACAACACGAAAACAACACAATCAGTTTTGATATACCCAGATTCAAAACATGCTTCACTAAAGATATAAGAAACCTAAAGTTCTACTTTAATGGTGTCTTTAATGAATCGGAAATTAACTGCCCTAGTTTTTTTACCTCTAATTATTGGGATTGGAATAGGTTATGGAATAAATTATGCGATATATCAACCGCAGTTATTGGAACTTCAATCCAAATTAACCAATCTCATATCAGAAATTTCAGTGGAAGACTCAGTAGAGATTCTACGGTTCACGATAGTGTCAAGTAGTATGGCACCTACCCTTGAAGGTGGTGACATCGTTCTTGTGAGGAAAACCACAGATCCATTTCAAATCAAGGCGGCTCCGTACCCCGACGGCGATATCATAGTATTTCATAAACCAGATTCTTTACCCACGTTAATACTTCACAGAGCAATAGAAAAAACAGAAGTGAATGGAACGGTATACTTCAAAACCAAAGGTGATGGAACCCCGGGTGCAGATTATTTTGCAGGTGATAACACATGGAACGGCATGATTTCAGAAAAACTCGTGGTTGGTAAGGTTATAGCTGTAAAACCCCGGTCGTCATAGTTTTAGGATTAATCTAGAAATCATTAGAGACTCAACACAACCAAGCAATCCTGAAAACTTGTTGAAGTTTCTTTTCTGAAGAAGTTTCAGCGGGCCCGCAGGGATTTGAACCCTGGGTGTCCGGTCTGTTTTCAGATCTCCGGCTCCGAAGGCCGGCGCCTTAATCCGTACTAGGCTACGGGCCCAAAAGAAGAATAGCCGAGAAACAATTAAAAGTGTTCCGAAAAT
>CAYGYP010000169.1:0-4777 GCA_964354115.1 uncultured Candidatus Bathyarchaeia archaeon
GTCGGGAGTCATCTGGGTCAGGGCCTTGCCCATGGCCACGTAGCCGTCGCGGGCGATGTACTCCTCGATCTTCTCCGGGTCGATCAGGCCGCGGTTGCGCAGGGCGATGAGGACCTGTTTCCTGAAGAAGTCGATATCGCTCAGGACAGGGATGGGAGTCTTTTCCTTGGGCGGTGTATACATGAACTTCTTGACCGGCCGACCCTTGAGGAAATGCTCCTCGACCAGGTGGGGAACGTCCTTGACCGTCAGCTGCTGGTAGAAAATGTTCCCCGGCTGGACGACGAGCAGAGGGCCTCGCTCGCAGAAACCGTTACAACCGGTCGTGACCACCAGCACCTCGTTATCCAGTCCCAGTTTCTTGATTTCTTTTTCCAGGGCGTCTTTGATCTCGAAGGAGTGATTGGAGACGCAGCCCGTCCCTGCGCAGACCATCAGGTGAACCCGAAAGGCCTTTTCCTTAACGGCTTCAGTCATTCTCGGCCCTCCTTAGAAATCGGTCTTCTCGCTGCCGATGCCGAGCGCGTATTCGGTGACGATCCGGCCGCCCAGCACGTGCTTCTCGAAGATCTCTTTGATCTTTTTCTCGGTGAGGTCGACATACTTGACCGGCGCCTGCCCGGCCACCTCCACCGTCGCCATGGGCTCGCGGCTGCACAGGCCGGCGCACCCGGAGTTGGTCAGGAGGACGTCGCCGAGGGCCCGCTCCTCGAGCTCTTTCATCAGGGCGTTCATGATGGAGCGCGCGCCGGCCGCGATCCCGCAGGTCCCCATGTGGACACAGACCTTGGCACGGTACTCGCCCCCCTCCCGAATCGTCGTCAGGCGCTTGGTCTTTTCCCGGATCCTGGCCAGTTCTTCGAGAGTGAGCTTGGACATCTCGACCTCCTCATTTCTTGTATTTCTTAATCACCCCGGTCACCTTGGTCTGGGTGATCTTCCCGTGGACTTCTTCACCTACCTGAACCACAGGAGCCAGCCCGCAGCAGCCGACGCAGCGCACGGCATCGATACTGAACTCCCCATCGGCCGAGGTCTCGCCGGACTTGATCCCCAGCTCGCGCTCGAACTTCTCCAGGATGAGCTGGGCGCCGCGGACGTGGCAGGCCGTCCCCAGGCAGACGTGGACCGGATGCTTTCCCTTGGGCTTGAGGCTGAACGCCTTGAAGAATGTCGCCAGGCTGAGGACACGGCTCAGGGGGACGTTGAGCTCCTTGGAAACTTGGACGAGCACGGACTTGGGCAGGTAGCTGTACTCCTCCTGGACATCCTGGAGGATGGCGATCAGGGCGCTTTCGTCGGCCTGGTACTTGGTGAGAATCTCAGTGACTTTGCCTTGGTTCATTTTCCCTCCTTAATTGGTCTAAGCCTTCCTTGATGTTCTTTTTAAGGACAGAGATGACTTCCGGCGACTCGATGGGGAGGCCGGCGAGCTGGGCCTTGATCTCCCTGGTGTCGAGCGCATACCTGGAGTGATCGACTTTGTGCTGATAGATGAAGTCCACTCCCGGGTGGCCCATGATGAGTGTGGCCAGAGTCTGGGCCATGTCACCGAGGGGCTTGAGGTCGATGTGGCCGAGTTCGAAGACGGCCCGCACCCGTGTTCCCGCTCCGGGCTTGGACTCGAGGGTGAGCCTCCCGTTGGCGGCTCTGGCCGCCTGGTCCAGGAGCGGAAGGCCGAGCCCGAACCGGCGCGTCGTCTTGGTCGTCATAAACGGGTCCAGGGCCCGCTTGGCCATTTCCTCGTCCATGCCGACGCCGTCGTCGATGATTTCGAGGATAAGCAGGCCGAGGTCGCTGTTTTCTTCCAGCCGGATCTCGATTCGGGCAGCTCGGGCCTCGATCGAGTTCTCGGCGATGTCGAGAATGTGCAGCGACAGGTCTCTCATATGGTTTCCTCGTTCATGATCATTCGCCCGTCCTGCCGGACCAGGGCCTTCCTGATCTCGGCCACCGTCCCCTCGGCGAGCCAGAAGGACGTCGAGGCTCGGCCGATCTCTTCCAGGCGATGGGCGTCGGAGGCAGGAGTGAGAGGGAGACGTGAGCCGAACTTCTGCCTCGCCGTCTCCACGGGAATGGCCGGGGAGGTCTCCAGCGCATCCAGGGGAAGCCCCTCGGGAATGAATCCCAGCTGGCCGATGATGCTGAAGCCCTCGCGGTCGATGTGCGAAGCGATGGCCAGCCCGCCATGGGAGCGGATGAGAGAGACCACTTCCTCCAGGGCCAAAGTGGTGGCGCCGATCAGGAGCTTCTCGTTGAAGCGGAGGATTTCTCCTTCCTCGTTGACGACCGGCTGCACTCCGAAGGCGTCTTCGTCATTTTCACCGGGGAGATGGGCGTACACGATTTCCTGGAGACCCAGGGCTGAGTCCAGGCTGTCAAAGAGGCCCAGCACGTGGACTTCTTCCTGGGAAGTGACTTCCATCCCGGCGAGAACCCAGATCTGAAATGGCTTGGCCGCGTCGCGCATGGCCGGCACATTCTCGGCGGAGTTGTGATCGCAGATTCCGAGGATGTCGATCTCCTTCTCGCTGGCCGTCCGGATGATTCCGCGGGGGGACATCTCCAGCTCCGCACAGGGGGAGAGGCAAGTGTGGATGTGGAGGTCCGCCCGGAAAGCTCTCACTGTTCGCTAATCCTTGAGGCCTAACCGGACATACAGTTTCCCGGAGATCTTGAACGCCGGATCGCCGGTCGAGAGCAGGGGGACGTGCTCTGCCTCAGCGCTCTTCAAGGTCTCCGCGTCTGGGGTACGGTTGTTGACCAGGACGATCGCCGCCAGGCTCCTCAGCTTGGCGACGGCGATGATATTCTGATGGGTCTGGAGGGTGATCCAGATGTTGCCCGGCCGGCTGTTGGCCATGACGTCGCTGAGGAGGTCGCTGGCATAGCCGCCGCTCACCTCAACGTCCAGCCTGTCCGGCGCCGTCAAGACTTTGAAGTCGAACTTGTCAACGATTTCTTTGACTTTCATGGTGTTTTATCCTTATCAAAATGCATTCTTCGAAGCGGGCCTGGTCCATGACCACGTCTTCGGCAAAGGTCAGGCAGTCGGGCGACCCGCAGGCGCCGCAGTTGATCTTGGGGAGAGACTCGTAGATCTCCGCTTTTTCTTTCCGTTTCCTGATCGCCTGGCTCAGGTCCGGGTCGAGGGGGGTGAGAGGCCGCGGCTCGATCTTCCCCTCCAGGCTGAAGTAGTTCTGGGCATACAGTCGGCGGACTTCGCGGATATCGGGACAGGCCTTGACCTTTTCGAACTCCAGGGTCTCGATCAGCTTGAGGATCTTGTTGTGGGAGCTGTAGACGTTTTCCACAGTCAGCGATCCGCCGCAACAGCCCTGGCCGCAGGAATAAGCTTCGATGAAGTCGATATCCCTGAGTTTACCTCGCGCGATGTCGTCGAAGACCCGGATAATCTCAGGCAGCCCCGAAACGGCCAACGAATTGTGGAGGCGGAGCGTCCGGCTCATCCCCCCGACCATGGCCCAGCCGATACCCAGGATGCAGATGCTCTCCAGGGCCTTACGGTAGCTCTCCTTCTCGACGCCTTCCATGGCGGAGAGAAGCGGGCCGTAGATGTCGGAAATGGAGAGCGCTCCATCGAGATGGGATTTTCCTTTCTCGGCCGGCTGCTTGATGGAGATCATCTTGACCGGACAGGGCGTGATGTAGAAGGCCCCGATCTCTTTCTCGGCCAGGCCGAACTGCTTGGACTTCTTTTCTTTGATGTCCTTGGCCGCGATCTCACGGGGCGTGTTAATAGGGATGATGAGGTCCACAAGGTCGGGATATTTGACCTGGAGAAGCCGGACGACGGTCGGACAGGCGTTGGAAATGACGGGTCGCGGGCCTTTGTACTCGCGCAGGTATTCCTGGATGGCGAAGCTCACCTCGCCGCAGGTGGAGGCCAGGTCAAAGGCGTCGTCGAAGCCCAGCTTCTTGAGGCCGGCCAGGATCTTGTCCGGCAGGATTTCCCGGCCGAACTGGGTATAGAGGGCCGGAGACGGAATCGCGACCGTGTGCCGGAAGCGGGTGAGTTCGCCGAAGGGATCGGTCAAAGGAACGATGGCGCCCGTGGGGCAGACTTTGATGCATTCGCCGCAATCAATGCACCGCTCCTCGATCATCCGGGCCTTGCCGCGCACACGAATGGCCTGCGTCGGGCAGACGCGCATGCAGCGCATCCGGCCGTCGCACTTGGTGGCGTCGAAGCGGATCGAATGATAGTACTGGCTCATGCGCTTTTGCCCTGTTTCAAGTCAATGGTGATAACGAGTCGCGTCCCTTGGCCCACCTCCGAACGGATCTCGAACCGGTCGGAGTTTCTTTTGATGTTGGGGAGCCCCATCCCGGCCCCGAAGCCCATCTCCCGCATCTCCTCGGTGGCGGTGGAATACCCCTCCTGCATGGCCAGTTCGACATCGGGGATGCCGGCACCCTCGTCGGCCACGACCATCTGGATGGCGGCCGGGGTGAGGGAAAGAGTGAAAGTCCCTTTTCGCGCATACATGACGACGTTCATCTCCGCTTCGTAGGCGGCAATCGAGGCCCGGCTGACGACTGCGGGGTCGATGCCGACCTCCTTGAGCATCTCCATGATCTTGAGGGAGACCGTCCCCGCCCGGCTGAAATCGCCTCCGGTGATCTCGAATTCCTGGACGAGCGCGCTCTGCTCACTCTTTCCGACTGCCTCCCTCGAACCGGGCAGGCCGGTGATCCCGGGCAGGCCGCTGCTGAAGAGGAGGCCGCAGGTCCGGTACATCAGGAACTTCGTGGA
>CAYGYP010000170.1:0-4759 GCA_964354115.1 uncultured Candidatus Bathyarchaeia archaeon
ACAGGTTACATGTTAAACAGACGCGCTTTTGGACAGTGGTTGTTGAACATGGCAATCGATGAAGGCGCAACGCTTCTTGATTCAACACAATGCTCTGAACCCATAATAGAGAAAGGATCTGTGACGGGTGTTTCCGTCAAGAACATGAAAACAGGCAAGAACGATCGATTAGAGGGCAAAGTGATCATTGACGCAAGCGGTTACGTGGCCGTTGTGAGACGTAAGCTTCCTGAGAGCCTAGGCATTGAAACTGAGGTTGCCAATGAAGATGTTGAAGCCTGCTATCGTGAGATTAGGCAACTCAGCCACGAGACTGAAGAATCAAAGTATTGCGAAATATACCTCAACCAGGAAGTAACCCCAGCCGGCTACACTTGGATTTTCCGCAAAACAGGCGCAAGAGTTAATGCAGGCTTGGGAATCTGCATGCGCGGCAAGTTTCCGAACCCGAAAACCCAATTCTACAAGCACGTATTGACCAAGCCTCTGTTTGAGGGGTCTCTACTTTTGAATGCTGGTGCTTGGTACGATCCTACACGAAGACCATTAGACAACATGGTTGGAAATGGCATTGCGGTCCTAGGCGATGCAGCTTGCCTAGTGAATCCCATTCACGGCGGTGGGATTGGACCATCGATGCTTAGCGGGTTCCTGGCTGGAAAAACGATAATTGAAGCCTCAGAGAAGGGAGACGTTAGCCGAAAAGCGCTGTGGCCATACAATCGCAGGTACATGGAATTGTATGGGGGAAAACAGGCTGCACTGGATATCTTCCGCCGACTCCTCATCTCGTCTCGAAATGAGGATTTGAACTATGGCATGAACTACAGGCTCTTAACCGAAGAGGATGTTCTGAAAGCAGGAATGGGGGATGACTTTCACCTGAATATCAGCGAGACTGCCAAGCGCACGTTCAGGGGGTTGAAGAATCTGCGTTTCTTGAACAAGCTTCGTGTCACAGTAAGCCTGATGAGACAAGTTAGGGCTCACTATAGGAGTTATCCTGAAAATCCCCAAGGCTTCAAAGAATGGGAAGCACAGACAAAACATCTGTTCAAGGAAGCCGAGTCAAAGATTCTGAAATAAGCATACCAGATCAAACCAGCGATAAATAAAGTCAACGAATCTTCATAATGCAGTAAACTGAAGCGGGCGGTTCTCGCTGGACGGCCGCTTTTTCTTCTGGAAAAGTTTATCTTGCGGCTCAATGCTATGAATCAAGCCACTGGCGGATTAAGCGTCCGCTGGGATGTAGCCGTGAAGGCTGAACCATAATCAAAGAAGGTAAGTGAACAACGTATGGCATACAAGTACATTGCCGAGGCCTGGGCTAAGCCTGAGAAATCGTTCGTTGACGCCTTGATGCGCAAGAGACTTGTGGAGTGGCGCAGACAGTCAACGATTACGCGGGTTGATAAGCCGACGCGTTTGGACAGGGCCAGAAAGCTGGGCTACAAGGCAAAGCAGGGCTTTGTTATAGCTCGCGTCCGCGTCAGAAGAGGTGGATCAAGAAAGCCGCGGCCGAGGTCCGGAAGAAGACCAAAAAGAATGGGTGTTAACAAGTTCAAGCCCGGCAAAAGCATTAGACTAATAGCTGAGGAGAGAACCGCGAGAAAGTTTCCAAATCTTGAAGTGTTAAACTCCTACTGGGTAGGCGAGGATGGCCGTTCAAAATGGTTCGAAGTAATAATGGTGGATACTAGCCACCCGGTTATCAAGGCAGACGCCAACATCAACTGGATGTGTCAGAAACAACATCGTAGGAGAGTTTTCAGAAGCTTAACAAGCGCCGGCAAAAAAGTAAGAAGTCTGCGAAGAAGAGGGCGCGGCGCAGAGAAGTTCAGGCCAAGCAGAAAATCCTGAGGAGAGGAAGAACAGGTTTATGGTTGCAATCGAACCAAGAGTGTTCAAGAAAAGCGGAAAGCAACGACGAGGAAAAGGCTTCAGCAGAGAAGAAATAAAGAAAGCAGGATCAAACCCGAAGCAAATTCTGAAACTCGGCATTCGCCTGGACTTGAAAAGGAGAACAGCCCACGAAGAAAACGTCGAAGTCCTGAAAGCCTTCTTGATGGGCAGAAAAACCTCTGCGAAGACCAAGCGAAAAACTAAAAGTGAGCTCGACTAATATTTCACCTTGTGGTACGGCTTGTCTTCTAAGGTTCCCGTAGCCTACATCGACATAAGAACGTTTGCACACGCGACTGAAGACACAGAAAAGGTTGAGAAAGCCGTAAGAAACACTCTTCCAACTGGACTAGTCAATGCAATATTGCTTGAAAGAAGCAACTTGACCGGGCACCATGGAAACCCAATAGTGCTTTTCGAAACACGAATCAAAGAGAAAAACGCTGCACAAAAAGCCTTCCAAAAACTATCCTCCGAGCTGAGCATTATGGACAAAGAACTCTTGAGCAGCGAAATCAAGCGGCACTTAGAAAAGGGAAACTTGTACATTAGGCTTGACAAACAATCTGCGTACATGAACGAGCTTAGGATTTGCCAAACCGACCCTATACACTTTAAAGTGCACTTCAAAAGACACGAGACGGAAGAAATGATTGAAATCTGCAGGAAATACGGGTTAATCCCATGAAAAGGCTCTACTCAGACCTGCATTTGCGCCCAAACATGAAAGACCCTAAACAGACTGTGAACATGGTAAACAAGGCCGCGAAGCTCGGATATCGTCTGTTAGGTTTGACGTTCCCGTCAAACTGTGGCGAACAGGAACATCAACAGATGAAGGAAACGTGCATAGAAGCTGGAGTAGATTTTGCTTCACGTGTTGATTTGCGGCCAAACACGCCGAATGAACTGATACGTGATCTTAGAAGGCTTAGAAGAAAGTTCGAAATAATCTGCGTAGCATGCCAATCTAAGAACGTTTCCAGACAGGCTGCTAGAGACCGCCGAGTTGATCTTCTAAGCTTTCCTTCCTTTGATTTTCGCAGAAGGTTCTTTGACAGGGCGGAAGCAGAGCTGGCCTCAAATTCTCTGGCCTCGCTTGAAGTAGACATGGAACCATTGCTTACCTTAGAAGGAACAGCAAGGGTCAGGCTTCTGTCAAGCTTGAGAAGGGAAGCCTCAATCGCCAGCGGTTTTGATGTTCCGATAGTTGTCTCAAGCGGAGCGTCAAATGAGTCATTGATGCGAAAGCCGATGGAACTTGCAATCATGGCTTCACTTTTTGATTTGGAGAAACATTCAGCCTTGGACGCCGTCTCCAAGAACCCCGCAGCAATCGTCAAGAGAAACAGGGAAAAACTAAGCTCGCGCTTTGTTGCTCCTGGAATACGCGTGGTCAGGAGAGGAAAAGATTGCTGAAAAGAACGAAACGCCGCTATCTAGCGCTAGACGTAGATTCGGCTGAAACCTTCGAGCCAAAGGAGTTTGCGGACGGAATCTGGTCAGCCGTCACTAGGCTTTACGGGGAGCATGGCGCAAGCCAAACTGGATTAGTCATGATCCACTGCGACATGGAAAGGAAATTTGCATTTATACGCGTCACGAATGCGGCGTCTGACATGGTTCGAGCCGCGTTGGCCACGATTACAAAAATAGGTGACAAGTCTGCAAGTATACATGTTATAGCAGTTTCAGGAACCATAAAAGCGCTGCAAAAAAGAGTCAAACAGCGGTAGGCTTGGAAAGCTTATTTGATCGTTTTCTACTGTATGCCTTGGGGGATGATGTCGCCGTCCCAGTCTGATTTATGAGATGAAGAACTTATGACGGACAGACCCCAAAACTCGGCTATTTACAAGCGTAGCCTGGCATCTCTTGCTTTCTTCCTTTTTCGTCCAATGGTTAAGCCTAAGAACATGCCGGTTATGAAGCCGCCTATGTGGGCGAAGTATGCGACTCCGCCTAAAGGATCGAACAGCCCATAGGCCCACTGCATTATGAACCAGAAGCCTAGAAAAATGATCGCGGGTAATGGGAATATGAGATAGCCGACGAGTGCTACGATTCTTGCCTTTGGGTAGAGCACAAGGTAGGCTCCAAGCACTCCTGAAATCGCGCCGGAAGCGCCTATGATGCCGACGGTCAACTCGCCCTGAAAGAGTACGGTCGCCAGTATCTGTGCAAGAGCTGCAGTCAGCCCGCTGACGAGATAGAATATGAGATAACCTCCATGCCCAAACGTGTCTTCTACATTGTCTCCGAAAATGTAGAGGAAGAGCATGTTCCCCAAAAGGTGAAACCAGCCTGCATGCATGAACATCGAAGTGAGAAGTGTGAAGAGTCGTTGCCCATGAATGATGTCAACTGGAACCATCGTGAACTTGTCCTCAATCACCATTGCGAACTTGTCGGCAAGAAGAATGTTACTGACTGATAACCAGTAGACAGTGAAAATAAGTATATTCGCGATTAATAGACCACGATTAATGTGCGGAGTAGTTGAAGACCTGTTCAAATCCTTCAAAGGAAGCAACAGTTGCCAACCTGATCTAACGGTGATGGCTCAGATTATTATAATTGTTCATTTTTTCTTATACTTTCAAGTTGATCAGACTCGAAGCCACATGGCGCGAGATTCGGACTATTTCAATTAGCCATGCATTCAATCAGTTTTTCGCATGTCAGGCAAGCTTCAGGTATCGCTGTTTCTTTTGGTCGTTTGTTAAGGTATCCGAGGAAATGATGGCAGTTTTGGATTTCAGGTTTTGTTTGGGTCTCTTTTGCTTCTTTTGTAGAGGCCGTGTTTTCGCTTTCTTCTGTGGTTTGGCTGTCATATTCTTCATCATCGCTTCCA
>CAYGYP010000171.1:0-4758 GCA_964354115.1 uncultured Candidatus Bathyarchaeia archaeon
GGGAAGCCTCAGGCAGGCCAAAAAGCGTCGGAGATACGACAAGGCCTCTCCTGCTGGGCAAAGAGAGGATCACGAAGAGCATTGAGCGGGGGCAGGTCAGGCGGGGTGACAGGACTCAGGACTCACTCGCCTGGACCGTTCGCTTGGCTCAGAAATAATAAGATCGCTCAGTAGCGCTTATCGCGGCCTGTCTTCAGTGCCTATTTGGATCGTTTTCTTGACGTTCATAGAGCCTCCAGAGAGAGTTTTGCCAATCTCTTCACTCTGATTAATCGTCATCGGGCGGCGGCATCCGCCCGCGTCGAAGAGACTCGCGGATTAACTCATCACGGTCCAAAGTACGTGCCGAAGGCTGGCAGAAAAAGACTCGGCGCCTCGTCGGCATGCCGAGCAGGTCCGGGGGACCGCTGAGACGTCTTCCTGCCCCAAAGACGCGTCCTGGGCGGGTCGATGAGACGTCAAAGGCGCCGACCAGGGCACCAACAGCCGCGTTCGAGACATCATCGTGACCCTGGCCATAGAAAACATCGACGTGATCACGGCCGCCTGCCCGTGTCTTCCGCTCCAGCGTCTTGAGCTGCGTAGTCAGCCGCTTCTGGTCCAGCAGCTCTATGACAGCGCTGTTAAACCGGGGCAGCGCCTCCAGGTAGAGCTCGGACTTCGTCTTGTCCGACGTCACGACCTCGACCCCATGGGACCGGAACGCGGCCAAAACCCATTCTCCTGCATAGGCGTCGGCCCTGGCCCTGCTGATGCCGTACGATTTAATCATCTCGGCGAACTCTTGGACCACTTCAGATGGATCGAAAGGCGGCCGCCGCTCGACCACGAGGTCCAGAATACCCTTCCCCTTCATGTTGTCGAAGTGCGCCAGGGCCACGGTAAAGGAGTCCTGACGCCCTCCAGACGGGTCCAGGAACGCCGTATACCGCAAGCCGGCCACGGGAGGCTGCATAGCACGGCCGGGAATAACAGCCGCATCGATCACTTCAGGGTCAATGTACCCGGTCAGGTCCATCCTGAACTCACCCATCCACTCGGCTGCCGCCGCCGCCTGGTCCTCCGCGATCGCCTGGTCGATGATCCCCTTGTCTATCGTCGGATTCATCATCGAAGTCGCAGCCTTCCAAATCAGTGTCGACCCCGGCTTCCCCCAGCTTGCCTTGAATTGCTCGTATAGAAAACCAGCCCTCGTGTACGGCGTAGAAATACCGACGATCAGCCCGGACGTCGTCGCCAGCGCGGGCTTTAACGCCGTCACCACTTCACGGTCAGGACTCGCACTTTCCGACTCGAACCGCCAGAAGCTCAATTCCTCCAGAACCGCCGCCACCACCGTCAAGCCACGAATCGCCCGGAACGAACACGGCTTAATGAGGATCACAACACCGTTCTCAAGCTCGATCGACTCAGCCGTTACCTTCTTCACGACCGCCCGCAACGTCGGGGTCAGGTCCAAAAAGCCCTCAATGTACCGCTTCACGATCCCCGCCTGGGCCTTGTCGACGGCCATCAGCAGCACCACCGGCCGCTCCCCAGGGCTGACCTTCCCCTTCCAATCCTCGAAAAGCGCCAAGTAAAGGGCAATCAGCGCCGCCATGACCGATTTTCCGCTCCTCCGCCCAGCGATGACGTACACCTGCGACGGCCTTTGTTTCAGCGGCCCATCCAGCCCCGTCGACCGAGTGAACAACTCGCGCTCTACCGCCGTCATCGACAACGTGAACACGGCCTTCAGAAAAACTTCCCACGCCGCCCACGTCTTCACGTCCCGGAAAAATTTTCCGAACATCCGCCTGTCGTGCATCAGCTTAATCGGGTCCGGCTTCATCGACTTTTTCCTTTTCCTTGCCCTCGGTCTCGATCACTTCCGCGAGCTCGGCCAGAGTCAAGGGCTTCTCGTGGTCCTGGCGTTTAATCCCCAGCGCCAGCAGGTCAGCCCGAAGGCTGTCCGTATACTTCAGGAAGGGGAAAATTAGCACCGGCCGGAGCTGGCCCGGTTCCTCGAACGGCCCGGCCCCCATGATGTAGAGCTCAATCATCCTGATAATAGTGAGCTTCGCCGTCGCCCTGTCGATGAGGACCAGCTGTGCGGCCGTCAGCTTCTCCTCATCTCCGGCTATATCCCCTATAAGCTGCGAACGAAACGAGCTCAGGTATCTGCGCAGCCTCTTTTTGGCCCGGCCCTTGACAAGGTCCCCCGGCGGCCGGACCGAGTAGCCGCCGTGAACGAGCGGCCTTCCCATTCTGACCGGACTTTTCCCGCTCATCATATATTTCCTTTCGTTTCTATAACTTGCATTTTCTGCATCATTTTTAACCCGTCAATTTTCCGTCAATCATTCTCGGCCACTTCATCGAATAGCCTTCAATGTCAATATTTCTCGTTCTCTATGCGGCGCAGTATATATCCAGCGCTCTCGAGGCCCTGGGAGGGTGAGGTCGTGAGGCGGACTTTTACCAATTTTGTCATTTTTCTCTCATCATACTTCTGTGACAATATTGGCAATATTGACAATATTGATAGCCCTCCAATATTGCCATTTTTGCCAATAATGCCATTTTTGCCACGTGTGACATACGGGGGGGGTGTGTGGCAAAATTGGAGGCGTTGGTCATCAGCTCGCCTTTCCTTTCGGCTCTTGAAGTGCCCACGTTGAGGACTTGAACTTGCCAAAGCCTTCGCTGTGGGCCTGGGCGCCGAGCCTGTCCTTGGCCCGGTAGAGTGTCCTCTGCGATATGCCGACTTGCTTGGCGTCCCGCAGCAGGGCCTTGGATTCGGCGGGGCCGTTGGCCAGGGCGTCAAGCAGCCAGCTATCGACGAAGGAGCGCTCTGCCTTGTCGTCCTGTTGTTGGGCAAGGATGTCGTCGCCCGTGATGTTGGGCACGGTGTTCGGCTCAAAGTGCAGCCCGGCGTCGTCGATTCGGAGGCCCACGGCGTCAACCTGGGCGCTGTAGTTCATTTTGGCGCTGGCCAGCAAGCGCCGTTGTCCCGTCGTGTCGGCCAAGTCGTGCCCGAGGACAAGGACAGAGCGGGCTGCGGCGCCGTAGGCCAGCGAACCGGGGATGCGGTTCAAGGCTTGTTGTCTGTCTTCGCTCTTGGTGAGATGAACGACGGCCAGAACGGCCACGCCAAAGTCTTCGGCCAGCCCGATTAGGGGCTGAAGAAGCTCCCGCCGCACGTCGGGGTCACTGAACCAATTGCTCCGGGCTGGCAAAAGTGAATTGAGCGGGTCTATGATGACGAGCTTAACATCTAGCCGTTCACGAAGGCCGAGGCGCAGCTTTCCGAGCACGCCTGCCATGTCGGCGCCTTCTTTGAGGTCGATATAGCCCAACTTGGCGAAGTCGGCGCCGAGGGCGGCGGCCCGTGGCTTGACGACTTCGGGGAAAGGGTCTTCAGCGTTGAGGAGCAAAGTCCCGCACGTGACGGCGGTGCCGTTGGAGCCGGGCAGCGGTTCGCCACGTGAGAACTTGGCGGCCACGGCCAACGTCAAGAAGCTCTTGCCCGAGCCGGGTTTTCCGGCCAGCAGCGTCAACATGCCGAGCGGGAGCCGTCCGGACCACAGCCAAAAAATCGGCTTGGCCTCAACGTCGGCCAGGCTCAAGACACACGGCCCCGAGCTGGCCGCCTCAATCCGCCGCAGCTCGTCCAGGGCCACGATGGCCGGGCCAATGTCGGCGTCGCCCGTCTTCATCAGCTCGGCATCAACCTTCGACATGGCCCTGTGCAGCCTCTGTGCGGCCAGGAGCCGTCGCTGCCGTTCGACGTAGAGCCGGAAGGTCTGCTCGTTGGCCTGGGTTTTCGGCAGCCCGTCCAGCAGGCCGCTGATGTAATTGGCGGGCAGGTCTTTACACTCGGCGGCCATGATGTTGATGTCAAGCTCCGCCTCCGGCGCCAAGTCCTCGGCCAACTTGGTAATGGCAGCGAAAACCGTCCGCTCCACGCCGGGCAGGAAAAGGCCATCGTCTGCCAACTCCAGCTTCAGCAACTCGGGCTTCATTGTCAACAGCCCGAGGATATGACGGGCAAAATTCTCGGCCATGGGATGATCTCTTATCACCGCCCCGGTGACTTACTTCGCTTGGTCTTCGGCCTGGGGCTGGGATTGAGCTTGACTCTCGGCCTGGGCTTGCTGTTTCGCCCGCCAGATGCTGATGTTGTCGGTGCTGGGGACAGGCCGGTAGGGTTTGACCTTCATGAACCGTGCGATTTCTTCCCGATGGATTCGGATGAGCTTCCGGCCGGGCCTCGAGGCCTTGATTCGACCGCGGCGGATTAACCTGTACGCCGAGTGCGCATGAAGCCCGACAAGCTCGCAGAACTCGCCGACGGAATACCACTCACGCTTGACCTTTTGACGCATAGTTCGCCTCCTAACAAACCGAGGCGACATGCTGTTGAATTGATTCGCATGCTCGTCGCCTCCTTCCCCTCGACGACGGCACGCGGATAGTGGGGACTCTCGCGTCCCTGCCGGATTTCCCTTATGGCCTCCCCTCGAACGCCAGGGCCGAGCGCCGAATCCGGTTAGCAGCGTTCAACTAATTAAATACGCCTCATTCTACCACTTGTCAAGTTTTTCTTAAAAGTCATTGGCATCTTTTTGACGTGTCGGGCTGGATTGATAGTTAAGGACTGCTCACAATGGAGACAGCTTAAGTTGTTGATTCTACGAGCTATATGGGGAGACCCGGCAGGATTAAGAGTCCGCTGCTCTACCGATTGAGCTAACGGGCCAAAAATCCCCCTTAGTT
>CAYGYP010000172.1:0-4745 GCA_964354115.1 uncultured Candidatus Bathyarchaeia archaeon
CAAGGTGGCCGTTTTTGGTCTCTTCAGTCTGAATACCAGTCCTGGGAACTGTTCCGGTCGGTATTCCACTCCTGGATAGCCCTTGACAACAGCGTTGAGGTCGACTTTCTGGTTTAAAGTAGCTGAGGCAACAACGTTTTCAACCTTCACAACTGCTTTGCTTTTAGGCATTAGCACCACTTCTTATAATTTAGTGAATGCTTAAATACCCTTTATAAAGCCTTAGGTTCAGAAGTACTCTCCACACTTTCGCTTGGTATAGTTTCGTTTTTCTGAGTTCTTAGGCTTGGAATGACGAACTCCACAATTACCAGTAGGATCATGACGGCCGCGATTATGTAGATCGCCGAAGAGTCGCGCATAAAAAGTGCCAAATGCCCAAACCAAGGAATTCGCATAACAACTTTCCCAATCACGTTTTCTGCTGGGGTCGGCGAATAGGGTCCAGGCACAGAATTAGCATCTCCCTGTGTTATGAACTCGATCCTCCCGTCCGGCTCCACTATTTTTTCTATGGCCCTGTGGACGATCAATTCGTCACTATCGGTAGCACGAAAAACTAAGATGTCGCCAGATCTCCCGCTCTCGTTGAACGGTGCCGCGTAGATGTCTTCCGGCCTGACCCATTGAACTATGATTAGATCGCCTATGCGGAGTGTTCGTGCGAAGGGGTGCGACCACCCATCATCAGTCGTGCCTTTAGGCAGGCTCATGCTACCAGATGCAACCGCTAAGACAGGATATTGTGTTCCTAATGCCGTCTGCAAGCCGAACCAGAAGCCAAAAACTACTGCCAAAATCACGACAATCATCATTGCCGTCTTGAAGTATTCGTTTTTCCAGAATTGTTTATGCGTCGATGCCATCTTACGCCTTCCATTTAGTAAATTCTAGATGGTTAGGCTTCTTCGCATTAAAGCTTCCGTTTGTGAAAATTGAAAAATAGGGGAGAGAGGGTGAGTCTGATGCCTACGTCATCTTTGACTTTTGTTGCGTCTAAATCTTCTTCTTGCTTAGTACTTCTCGGAATGGTTTGTGGCACTTTGGACAGTCAAACAGTCCGATTTCCAGTTGAGTTCTCTTTCCTTGCTTATCAGGGCGGCCAGCCATCGTCCACTTCTTCTTAGGGGTTGAGACAACAGTTCCGCACTTTGGACATTTACCCATTTGATTTCCTCCGAATTATCTCGATACCATGGTTTCTAATGATGATAGATAAAAAACTTTCCATTGTTTTCGAATAGAAAACTTCCGTTCCAACATCGGATCTAGACACGTTGGACGCAAATGATCATGACTGTCAAGCTCAGACTTTTATGTCAAACAACTAAAAACATCACATGACCTTGCAAGCTGGAATACGTTAGAAGATCCTACACGTTCTGCTAACCTGTTGAGATCACGATCAGCGCGTGCTCCTCCCAAAATGCTTTTACTTGCGGCTCTATGCTTATTCCTCTGAGGGTTGAGGTTTAAATAAGCTTGTCGAAGTCTGCGAAAAATGCCTTTGAGTTACTTGTCAAGCCTGTTCGAAGGCTTGTTGAGCAGAAGGAATTCATGAGGCCGACAGAGCCTCAGGAGAAAACAATTCCGTTAATTCTTGGGGGCAAAAATGTCCTTCTCATTTCGCCCACTGCAACAGGCAAGACTGAGGCTGCTTTTCTGCCAGTTCTGAGCATGCTTCTTCAAGGACAGCAGGGAGTTCCTGGCATTAAGGTCTTGTACATTACGCCTCTTCGGGCTTTGAACCGTGACATGCTTGAACGGCTTGAATGGTGGTGCAATAATCTAGACATCAAGCTGGCTGTCAGACATGGTGACACTGAGACGAAGGAGCGGGTCAGGCAGGCTCGAAGCCCGCCAGATATATTGATCACGACTCCTGAGACGTTGCAGGCAATATTGTCTGGTTGGATTATGCGGCAGCATCTGCAGCGCCTGCGCTGGGTCATAGTTGATGAAGTGCACGAGATGGCTGACAGTAAACGCGGAAGCCAGCTCTCACTGGCTTTGGAAAGGCTCAGATCCATGATTGGCTCGGACTTTCAGATGATAGGCCTGTCTGCCACAATCGGTAGTCCAGATAGGGTTGCCCAGTTTCTCGTTGGAAAGAACAGAACCGTTGAAATCGTACGTGTTCCAGTCGCAAGGATGATGCGGCTGAAAATCCTCTACCCGATGCCCGACGATGCGGATTTGCGGCTGGCCTCGCAATTGTACACCCATCCGGAAGTCGCAGCCAGACTTAGGATTATTCGCGACTACATCAACAAGCATAAATCCGTGCTTTTGTTCACAAATACACGAGCAATATCTGAGGTTCTGGCAAGCAGGTTTAAAGTCTGGGACATCGATTTTCCCGTTTCCATACATCATGGTTCTCTGGCAAAACCTTCTCGGATAGCGGCTGAAAAAGGTTTGAAAAGTGGCGAGCTTAAAGGGCTTGTTTGCACGAGTTCCCTTGAGTTGGGCATTGATATTGGCAGCATTGACTTGGTTATTCAATACATGAGCCCGCGACAGGCAACTCGGCTCATTCAACGCGTGGGAAGAAGCGGGCACCGCATCGGAAGGATGGCAGATGGGATAATCGTGGCATTAGATTCTGATGACACCCTTGAAGCTTTAGCCATAGCTGATAAAGCCTTGAAAGAGGAATTGGAGCCTGTAAATATTCCTCCCAAACCCTATGATGTGTTGGCACACCAGATTGCTGGGCTGCTGCTTAAGAACAGGAGGCTTGAGTTCACCGAAATCCTGGAGATGTTCCGCAATGCTTACCCATATGAGGATTTGACCATTGAAGATGTTGAAAAGGTCCTGAAGTACATGCATCAGCGTTTTCCACGGTTGGCGTGGGTGTCTTTTGAGGACAAGGTGGTTTTGAAGCCGAGACAAACGAAAGCCCTGTTCGAATACTACTTTGACAACCTGTCGATGATTCCTGAAGAGAAACAGTTTCTCGTGATAGACTCGTCAACCGATTCTGCAGTTGGGGTTTTAGATGAGGCGTTTATGGCTGAATACGGTAAGCCAGGAACGAAGTTCATTATTCGGGGTTCGCCGTGGATTATTGAGCATGTTTCTGAGGAAAAAGTCCATGTTAAACCTGTAGATGATCCAACTGGGGCTATTCCAAGCTGGATTGGGGAAGAAATTCCTGTTCCGTTCACTGTGGCGCAGGAAGTCGGTGCCATCAGAGGCTTCGTTGAAAAAGAGATGAAGAATGGGGTTTCACCGGACGAAATAGCGGCTGAGCTGAGTGGGCGGTATCCTGCTGACAAGGATGCGGTGCTGCGTGCCCTGAAGGAAACTTTTGAGCAGGTGAATTCAGGTTTTCCCGTTCCTAGTGACAAGCGAATCATCGTCGAAGATTGGGAGGACTTCGTTCTGATTCACGTTAACTTCGGTTCGCTTACGAACAGGGCGTTGGCTCAGTTGTTGGGACAATTGCTTTCTGATAGAGTCGGATACGGTATTGTCGTGCAGCATGATGCTTACAGAATTTTCGTGCAGACGATGGGGGCTGTTAACTCGGCTCGAATAGTGTCCTTGTTTGAGGAGATGCAGGCTATGTCTGAACGTGCTGTTGGAGATGCTTTGACGCTGGCTACTGTGAAGACTGGTCTATTCAAGAGGCGGATGGTTCATGTTGCGAGGCGTTTCGGAGCGTTGGAGAAGTGGGCTGATTTCAGCAGTGTAAGTCTTCAGCGGCTGATCAAGAGTTTTGAGGGAACGCCGATTTATGAAGAAGCTTTGAAGGAAGTGTTCTCTAAAGACTTGGACTTGAAGAACCTTGTTTGCGTCTTAGGCAAGATTCGTGAAGGCGAAATCACAGTGCAGAGAGTTGATAATGGCGGGAATGCTACGCCTATTGCTCGGCTGGGCATTGAGCGGATGAGCATGAAAACCGATTTGATTCCTCCTGAACGAATGCGAGCTGTGTTGATAGAGTCTGCAAAGGCACGTTTGCTTGACGAAACAAGCAGTTATTTGTGCACTAATTGCTGGAGCTACATGGAAATGCTGAAGACTAAGGACTTGCCAGACAAGCCGAAATGCCCCCGGTGTGGCTCCGATGCAATAGGGCTTGTCAGAGTTGAGGAAGAAAAGGTGTACCCGATCATTGAGAAGAGGGGGGAAAAGCTGGCAAAATCCGAGGAGAAATTGAAGGAGCACGCGTTGCAAGCATCTAGGCTTATTCAGAAGTATGGGAAACCAGCCGCAGTTGCTTTGTCGGCTCGAAGGGTTAAGGCATCGGACGTTGAAGAGGTCCTTGAGAAAGAGCGAAAGCTCAGTGACAGGTTTTACGAGCTTGTGCTTGAAGCGGAACGTAGGGCAATAAGCAAGAGATTCTGGTAGACTCTGCTGTTCAGATGCTCGTCTCCAGAAATGTTCTGATCATCAGCAACTCGGTGTATGCCTAGGCCGTAGTATAGATCTCGACACTTTTTCCGCAATAGTATCACTTTCCAAATGAGGTCTATCTTGAAGGGTCTTACGAGTACCTCAGGCAATGTGCGACTATGTTGGCCGTTCAGTGACTTTCGTATGGAACGCTACGATCACAAAGGGAAAGCTGGATTACATGTGAGGCGAAGCGCTAACGTTTTATGGGAGAATGTTCCTCGCGCGGCATGTTTGAACCCTGCTGGGCTCTTTGTTGGAGTGGGCTGTAGTATGGGTGCACCTTTTTCCCGTAGCAATGGGTGCACCTTCCATGTGCACTGTATCCTGCAGTTAGT
>CAYGYP010000173.1:0-4727 GCA_964354115.1 uncultured Candidatus Bathyarchaeia archaeon
CGAAAGTTGTAGATTTCATTTCATAATCACGCGGCGACCATCGATACGGCACGTGCCAACTCTATGGGGATCCGAACAGGTATTTCCGTCATGTTCTGAACTATGTTGGCTTAGTGGTTGTGCAGGCCCAGTGCGATGAACTTGATTTCGAAATCCCGAAAAGCTTGGTGGAAGAGCACATATCGAGGAACTGTTCTAAGGCTTCCCCTAGGAGAGGCAGTATGTGATGATGCTCTCCATTTTCTTAACTGTCTACATGACGAATGCGCAGACATAATCTTCCTAGATCCTCCCTTCAATTTAGGAAAGAAGTACGGCTCTAGCTCAAAAAGGGATGATCTTATCGATGACGACCAATATCTAGAATACATGACATCCGTTTTGCAGCGATGTGCTGCTGTCCTAAAAAAAGGAGGTGCTTTGTATCTTTACCATATTCCAAAGTGGGCAGTGAGGCTATCCGTTGTTCTCGGCAAGAATCTTCAGTTTCGGCATTGGATTGCGGTGGCCGTGAAAAACGGGTTTGTCCGAGGTCGGTATCTACATCCTGCGCACTACGCCCTTTTGTATTACACTAATGGGGATCCCCGTCATTTTAACAGACCGCGAATACCTATTCTGAAGTGCCGTAAGTGTGGTGAGTCCATCAAAGACTATGGGGGTTACCGGAAGTACGTCGAGAACGGACTGAATCTTAGTGACGTTTGGGAAGATATCAGCCCAGTAAGACATCGGAAATTTAAGCACAGACCAAGCAATGAAATCCCCTTAAAGATACCCGGGAGGGCGGTTCAGATCAGTGGAATCCCAGGGGGGCTTCTCGTTGACCCGTTCGCTGGCTCTGGGACTGCGCTCGTTGCCGCCGCGGCACTGGGTATGCACTACGTAGCCTGTGACAGAGAGGAGGCTATGCTAAGCGTCATACAGACGCGCCTTAGGCCGTCCGAGAATGAATCCCTATGGGAGAAAGAGAAGAAATGATGCCAACGGTACTTGCAAACGCATTCCCCAAGAAGAGTTTTTTTATACAGATGTTCACGAAAGATATCTCTCTCGAAGACAGCATATTAGACCTTGTCGACAACTCGATTGACGGACTGATAAGGAGTGAACATCTCAATCTATCTGATATTTCCAGAGGGATCTTTCGGAAGAACGGTTATCTACGACCTGTCACCGGGGGACTACCTACAGTTAGCGTAAACTGCTCCACGGACGAAGTTGTTATAGAGGACAACTGCGGGGGCATCGATCTCAAGTATGCACTCAAAGAGGCTTTCAACTTTGGTCACAATCCTGACTATAAACCTGGTCATCTGGGTGTCTATGGAATTGGCCTGAAGCGAGCACTTTTCAAGATCGGTAATCATTTCTCTATTACATCGAGAACCACCGAAACGGGTTTTACCTGCGATCTTGACGTAAGCAAGTGGCTGCTAAAGGATGATACCCTTGATGACTGGCGAATTCCGCTGACTCCCACGGATCCCGCTAAAAGCAAATTTTCGGCGGGGACGTCGATTAGGATCACAAACTTGCATAATGAAGTCAAGCTGCGATTGAAGGACGAGACTTTCGAAAATGAACTCCATGCAAGCATAAGAAAGACTTATACGTTCTTTCTTGGTAGGCACGTCTCAGTGAAAGTAAATGACGATCGGGTCAAACCCTTTGAGATTCCTATTGGGAAGCTGAAAAGAGGGCAAGCATCTTTTGAAAAGTTTGAGAAAGACGGAGTGTTAGTACGTATATTCGCAACGGTAGCAAGGCCTGACGAAGACGGCCGTTTGCCGGCCGAACCCGCAGGTTGGTACATCGCATGCAACGGGAGGATTGTGCTGGCGGCAGACAAGTCGGCGACCTCTGGATGGGGTGTGTCGCCTATGCCTCAGTTTGTATCCAAGTATAGAGCGTTCCTAGGCTTCGTATTTTTTGAAGCAAAGGACCCACTAAGCCTGCCATGGACTACAACGAAAAGGGATCTCAACAAGGAATCCGCGATCTATCTGTTTGTGAAAGGAAGGATGGTTGCGGCTGCCCGCCCCGTAATCTCTTTCTGCAACCGAAAATACGGCCCCGATCAAGACGAACAACCGATAGAGCGCGAAATATCGAAAGAGGTGACTCCAACTTCTTTTGGTGAACTCACATCACGAAAGTCAACAATTTTCACTCCCCCATCTTTGGTGAGTATGCCTAAAACAACTACCCGAATTCAATTTGAGGCAGAAAACTCAGATCTAGAGAAAATTCGGAAACACTTGAGAAAGCCGCACATCGGAGCGAGTAGCATTGGGCGACATACATTTGAATACTTTCTCAGACAGGAAGGCTTGAAATGAGTCAACCAAGCAAGAGTTACGAGAAAGTGCATTACGAGTTTCGTCCAGCCAAGCAGGTTGAGCGGCGGATGCTTATCCACACGTTCCAGTCCCTGATGGCAGTTGGGTTTTCCATAAATGACTACAAGTACACAGGTCTCGGCTCTATATACTTCGTTGACTTCATAATGTTCCACAGGTACTTAGGTATCGGGAAGTTTCTCAGTGTCGAGCTATCTACCGAAATCGCTCGTCGAGTTGATTTCAACAAGCCTTACGCGTGCGTAGAAGTTGCAATTGGGGATATTGCCGAGTTCATCCCTCGACTATCGCCGGACCTTAAACATTTTCTGTGGCTGGACTTCGACCACATTCTAACTGAGGAGCTTCTGGATGCGGTGTGCTTAGCCGCCATTCAGTTATCCTCTGGTTCTGTTCTTCTTGTTACAGTGGATGTTGAACCACCAGGTCGCCCTGAAGACGGTTTGACAAAGTGGAATCCGAAGACTTGGAGAAAGTACTTCTTGGAAGAAGGAAAGAGGTACGTTTGGCCAAAGGCGTCTCTATCGGAGTTCACGCGGAAACATTTACCTTTGGCAAACGCTCGCCTGATTGACGCGGCTATTAAGAAAGGTATATTAGGACGTCCTGATGTCGCCTTTTTCCCTCTTTTCAACTTCACTTATGCAGACGGGAACAGGATGCTTTCGGTTGGCGGAATGGTGGGCACCGAGGCCGATCACCAAAAACTCTTATCTCTTAATCGTGAAACACTTTACTTCTTGAGATCCTCTCTGACGGCAGAACCCTATGATATTATCGTTCCTAGGGTTACACGCAAGGAACGACTCTACCTCGACCGCATGATGCCATGTCGCGACGGCTGGATTCCAGAAGAATTTGAACTTGAACCGGATAAAGTGGCGGCCTACCGAAACATCTACAAGTACTATCCAGCTTACACCGAGATGCTCCTATGAGGTGCAGCTGAATTCGAGATGCGTGGAGCTATTTTAGTTGGGATCATCAGCGCCATCTCTTCGCTCCCTTTTCTTGCCTTGGGAAGAAAGAACCAATGAGGTGATGTCCACTTCGGGACGATGAGTTTACAATATAGACCGGCCGCCGCTTCGAAGTGCTACTAAGTAGCGTGCGTCACCTAGTCGGGCGAGTCGGAGGTAAACGAATCGGCCTCCGAGCTCCGCTGCAGTTCTTTGTCAATGATGTCTGCCTAAGAAGGAAACGATGAAACAAGACTTCCTCGGCGATTCCTACGATGCGGTCAAGCGACTCTGGCGAGATTTGCTGCAGCCTTGGGCTCCGCTACATGCTAACGCTCGATTTATACCGGAAGATCTGCGTGAGAATTTCACGCTTCTAACCGGAATACCTATGCTGATGGACAACCGACCTGAAGTGTTCTCCATATTGAATGATCCAGATACAGGAATACGCATGCCGGGGGAGCTAAACAAGAATGAGAGCCGTTCCCATATTTCCATATGGTTAATCATGAGGCAGCTTGCCGAAAGTGGAGCCAGGTGCGTGATCACTTTTGATCAAAGTGACTATCGACATAGTGGAATAAATCGAGAAGAACAGCGTAAAGCAAAAATGTGCAGCCTCGCGGAGAATGGCTTCCACAGCTTCTATTATGTATCACACGCGCCATTCCTATTTGCAGCAGCCTGTTCAGAAACGCTGCACGAGGTCAGACAAATCTTGATAGCTGGCGGGATACCGACAAAACGTCTCGAACCGAGATGAGCGGCCCGGGTTTCGGAACCCTGCTGGATATTTTCCTCACGAGACCACATTTTTCCTCAAAGTCGTTTGCAGGGAGGGTTTGGGGGCCTAATTAATAATTAGATTTTTGATTCGGACCCCCCATGGGAGTGGCAGAGGAAAGATTACGGAACGGATTTGTCTATGAAGGGGAGAGTATCTATTTGGGGGGTGGATATAAGAAACAGGGCTGTTGACGACTGCTCCGGATGGGGGATATGGTGTAACCAAAGTGTAACCGTCCAAACCTAAAATAACCCAAGATAACCCAAGATAACCCAAGCTATTCCAACTTGACTTCTCTAAGTGCTTGATTTATAAGTATTCAAAAATGATGGGAAATCGCCTGATGTTGAGGGATTGACTCAAAATCTCGCGGGGCTCAAACCTCGTGTCGGTGAGCCTGCCCTCCTTCGACTTCGCTCAGGACAAGTTCTTAAATCGAAGGGACTCCGACCTCCGTTACCAACCAAAAGCTTCGTCTTAATCATGAGGCTTTTTTTATTGTCTATAAGGGGAAAGGAAAGTATAATGTCTTATATAATTTTTTGTGATGGAGTAAAAAATTTATCCCATGCTATAGGAGGTGAAGCTGTTTATGATTCGGGCGTTCAATAAGCA
>CAYGYP010000174.1:0-4720 GCA_964354115.1 uncultured Candidatus Bathyarchaeia archaeon
CATCAGGACCTATTTTCACGCTGTAACCATAGACGAACGGGCCGAATTCACGAGTTGTTGAGCCGTCTGGAAGCTTACGTTCCCTGACATAATCCTTCGGGACCTTAGAAGCAAAGCTCTTGAATTCTTCTTCCATCATTTTTTCCATTTCATGGAACATCTTGTCAACATCCTCGAAGTCCCAGCTTCTGAAGAAAGGTGAACGCCTTCTTCTGAACCATTCCGGAAAATCATCTTCGTCGAGTGGCATTTTTCCACCTCGCTGAAGTGTGAAGAAGACCATGATGTATAAACGTTATGCTGAAGCTATTAGCTCAGCATTCTGAGCTGGCCTAACTTTCCCAGGAAGTTCCCATCTAGGAGATACGTCTCCGCACCCTCCATATCAACTGCCTCTGATCGGAAAATTGGACCCACACCCATCTCACTCTTGGTATCACCGCTCAATCTCCTTTGATTCAGCGGTCTTCCTCCGAGAAAATCGTTAAATGAGGGCATTATGAAAAGCTGCAGAGCGCCAGATTTAGTCTTACAATGAATGTCTTCGGTGCTCTTTTTGCCCTTAAGCTTGTACTTTTGTATCAACGTTCTGACCAGCTTTTTTCGGTCGCAACCTGCTTTTATCCAAACTTGTCTTGTTATTCTGAAGCCAGCTGGGTCGCGCAGAGAAACAACTGGGTGAACGTGCCCCATTACGAGTGTCTGGCATGATAGGATGGCTGGTGAAGGCCATTGATGTCCGTGGAAGAAGCCGGTTTTTCCAAACACTATGCCAGTTGCGGGCAACAGTTCGATGTTTTCAGGCAGTAGTGGTTCGAGGTTTCCATCATGGTTGCCGCGGATTATGTGAATTCTCTGCACGTGCTTTCTGAGTTCGTTGAAGAACTCTGGAACATCGTGCCATTCGCCTATTTCTGCAGTTGCAACGGTGTGTTTTACGTCGCCTAAAACAAGCAGTTCTTCAGGCTTGTACTCGGAGATGAGACCTTTCAATCTTCCCAGAAGTTTTGGCGTTTGTGTTGGCAAGTGTATGCCTTTTCCGGAGATGGCCATTTCCCAGCCTATGTGCAGGTCAGCTACGACGATCATCCTTCTCTGTGGAGACTTGACTAGCGCAGCCGGGTGTGGCCAAAGTGGCGTTATCATTCTTCTTCGCTTTTCTGTTTTATCAATTTGAGTATGTTAGCGTGCATCTTTGAGTTGGCCGAGGCTACAAACTCCACTTTCTGCTTTGGGCTCAGCTTGACGTTTAGCGCTTTTCCTTCAGCTGAGGTTATCTCTGCTCCGGCCTCTTTTATTACTAGCCAACCAGCGGCCATGTCGGTTGCTCGAAGTTTTCCGCGTATGTCTATGAAGCTGTCAGTTGTTCCATCTGCAACGTAGCACAGTTCTAATGCGTTGGCCCCGAAATGACGTACATGTTTTGTGTTTTGGATTAGGTTGGTTAGCTGTGGAGCTATTCTTTGAATTTTGTAAGAGTTCAGGTCTATCCCAATCACTGCTTCCTCCAGCGACGTATTATCGGAAGGAGTGACTTCTTTGCCGTTGCGGTAGGCTCCTTTCCCTTTTTGCGCCGTGTACGTCACGTCGTGAAACAGGTCGGCTACCAATGCCGCATGTACAGTGTTTAGCATTGGTTTAGTGGATATGGCAATTGACGTTGCATAGAAGGGTATTCCCCTCGTGAGATTTGTCGTCCCGTCCACGGGGTCAGCGGTCACATAACATTCTTTCAGATGCTTGCCGTATTTCTTGACGCCAGATTCTTCACTTATCAGCGTGAATGAAATTCCATGCTTCACCAAAGTGTTCACTATGGCCTCTTCCGCTGCCAAATCTATTCGCTTAATGGGATCGCCGCCTGCTCCTATACCCAAGTCTGGCTGAGGCTGACGTGAACTCGCAAGGAGCGGGGATATCTGCTCCTGCACTTTGCACTTGCATTGATTGAGAATGTGCAGCCAGTCAAACCCGTGTGTCACCATGTTCCCCGCCCACTATGACTACTGCTGCACTGCTTTTGATAAAGACTTTGCTGAATGTTGGAAGACGCCACCTCCTGCTCGTACGTCCAGACAACCTATTTCGCCAACCAAGTTTTCGGTCAGGTTCAGGCTGGCCAGAGCGTCTGGATCGCCAAGTTCATGCAGCACTAATCTTCTAGAATTAAGTTCTGAAAAAGAACACCAGAACACAAGCTCATAAGACATTTATTCAACTACATACAAACGGATAATATCCGGGGGCATTTCAACGACCTCAAAGATAGCAAACATTTTGGAAGTGCTCAGCGACGGAAGATGGCACATGCTCGAAGAGATACGGCAAAGAGTCAAAGTTGATGATGCCCAGCTTCAGCGGATAACAGACTTCTTGAAAGAATACGATTTCATAGTTAAGGACGAAGCAGAAAACAGGATTAAGCTGGACAAGATAGTCCAAGAATTCCTTGCTGAGACAGCTACTGCATGAGAGACTTCAAGCCTTCGTAGGCTCTCAGGAAGTCTCTGCCTTTATCAGTAACCTCGAACGATCCGCTTCTTGAGCCATCGTCTCTGGCGACCAAGCGCAGGAAACCCTGCTTGAGCAGAAAATGCGAATACGATTTGAGCTGTCTGAAGCTCAGATTACATTGATACATCAAATAAGTTTTCTTAACTCCTCCGCGAGAGGCACCCAAAATATCTGCGATAATGTCAAAACGTCCACGATGGCTGTTGCCCTCGCGCTTTTCATTGCAAATCAATCAGCTCACCCTCATAGCCTCTCGAACGGGCTATTTAGGTTCTCCCTTCTCCCAGTATTGCTACGTGAAAACGGCAATTTAAACGTTCTGAAAACTGAAATATGCAGACGCGATAAAATTGGGAAGACAAAAATGAGGCGGAAATTGTCAATTAGGCCCTTTGGCACATAGAGTGTTTCTCAAAGCCTCGCAGTCAACATTTTTCTCCATAAAAATGCTTATTCTGTTTTCGTCAATGGTCAGAGAGAGCATCTTGACGTTTCTTCCCTCAACCACCGTGCTGCTCACATTTCCCAGATCAAAGATTTCGGACAGTTCCTTGCTTGCGTCAATTGCTGAAGAAGAAAGAACTGCGAAGTCTATTATTTTCGCTGGGTCTTTGAGGTCTATTGAGGCAGAAGTGGTGTTTCTTAGTATGTAGCCGATGACTCCATCGCGGTTTTTGAGTTCTTCCAGTCTTGCTTTCAGGTCATTCACGGACATAGTCGCTTCTAGAACTATTGGTTCTGTAACTTGGCCAACCATTTGAGTTTCCTTCTTTTTCTTAGTCATGATCCATTGCCTTTTCTAGTCGACTACAGGTTTGACTTTGACGAGTTCGCCCTTCCTGATCTCTAGCATGCGCTGAATCTTCTGGGGTATCTGGACAACTCCTTTGCCCTCTTGTTTCGAGTCTTTTACGGGTTTGATCTTGCACCTGGTTGATTTTCCTTCGAATGTCTCGATTTCGACTTCCTCAATCTTTCCGTCTTTGTAGAGCTCCTGCCACTGCAGTAGCGTTTCATTGTCTATGCGCACGGTGTCTGCTGCCACTAGCAAACCTCCAATGTTTTCAACCATAAACTGGTTTGCCGTGGGTTCTGGCCGCACGGTTTCAGGTTTAATTGGTTGTTCAGAGTCTTCAGCAAGTTTTTCAGCACATTCTGTTGGTTTTTCATCTTTTTTGACAGTTCGAATTTCGTGCTCATTTCTGGGTTCAGAGGGATTGTTGTTGAGGGGGGCAGGGTTGATTTTCTCTAGCAGCTTAAGAACAGTCTTAACAAGAGTGTGGGTTATAGTATTCAAGTAGTTCTTATCTGCATTTTGTGAAGTGACCATCACGAGATAGTGGTTATTCATGCGGGAAACGTTTACTCCGCCCTTGCTGCCCTCAACGGTTATGAGCTCGATTCCTCCCATGGTTTCAGCTTTTTCCATTAGACCATCAAATGAGTCAACTATCTTTACGATGGTTTTTCGAGGAGTGCTCTCGTCTGCGGCTGTAATCTCACCGTCCTCTCTGAACATGAATGCATTTTTTATGTCTGGACACAGGTTTCGGATTTCGTCCAAAGTGCTCTTTAGGGCAAAGGAGTAGAGTTCGTTATCCATTTTTCCACTTCAATGCGCATTCTAGGATATTCTGAACAGTATGCGCTCGGGAACTCCGTCGCTCTCTATGACTAGATATTTTAGGCCTTCAGTGTCTCCAAGCTGGTCCAGCCATTTCAGTGCTTCGCGCGCCTTCTGCAGTACGAGTAGTCTTTCCTGATGGCTTCGAACCACTTGTTCTATGGCTGTCAGTTCATGGAATGGGTTGGCGTCCAGCACCAAGTTTAAGCTGCCAATAGAGATTTCGCCGAGGCTTTCGCTTGTGGCCTTCTTGCCAGCCAGTTTCATCACGACTTCATGGATCTTCCTGGATTTCTCAGCCAAGGCTCTGATATCGTCCAAGCGACGAAGATACTCGCCTAAAGTGCTCTTTGTCTCTGATATCTCCTTATCCAAGGTTTCTGCAATTTCTTCTGCCGAACCATATTCTTTTATTTCCACTACCATTCTTTTTTGCACCTCCGAAGAGGAAACAATAGAGGGATAGTGAAGAGTGTTGTTTTCACCCTGCCCCCTATCTCAACTACTATTTTGCTCTGGTCAAATGTTGTTTCTGAGGAGTATCTGTGTCACTGACTAGGGATTGTAGGTTCCTGTCGTTGG
>CAYGYP010000175.1:0-4709 GCA_964354115.1 uncultured Candidatus Bathyarchaeia archaeon
GTGAATAGACTGGCAAATAGCTTTAAATCTGTGGTTCGCGAATAGAACACTGTTGTAGAGGATTCTAACACAAGGGTTTGTGATCAAGAGATGAGGATGTCCGAAGTTTGGAAAATTGTGACAAAATTTAAAGACCTGTGCAAGCGTCGCGGTTGGCGAACTTCCGAAAGCGAAGACTGGGTGGAGGTTAAGAATAAGTATCATAATTTTGTGTGGGTCAAAGATGTTCATCCTTCTTCCTTCAAGAGAATAATCAATAACAGTAAGTGCGTGGTTCGGGACGGCTTAACTTACAGGGTCGTTGAATCTTCGTACACCGCTTGGTTGTTCTCGAAAACGCCTTCACAGAATCTTATTGGGACGATTCTTGAGAACCCTGGTTTCTGCTGCAAAATCGCCGTCTACGATCTGAACAACCTTTTGGATGGGAAGAACCTATGCACTAAGCTGAACTGCACAGATAGCCCTGTTTTCAAAGAATTTGAAGGATTCCTCGCGAAGGAGTTTAAAGTCAAACTCGAACCTGTCTCAAATGCTTCCCCTTCTGGAGTATCCACTGATACGTACAATATCAGAGCTTGTGTAGAACCCATATGATTCCTCAAAGGTTTCATATAGGAACCCAATCTAGAGTAGAGCCTGTGAGCGTGAAATGTCCCAAGACGCGGAAAGAACAAAAAGACTAATTGAATTCAAGGGAAGAGTAGAAAAGAGGATCAGAAAACTCGAAGTGGAGCTTAAGGATTTGCAGGCCACGCTCGAAACAGTAAATTCGATACTGCTAGAAAAAGGTTTCAAACGGGCTGATATCGCTAGAGAGACATCTGTAACTGAAGCTGTATCGGCAGACAAGGAGATCACTGTTGAAGCTGAAGAGTCCGTACGCGAATCTGGTGCTTCACCTGAAAATGTTATACCACTGAAGACTACTACAGGCGAGCTGTTAGGAGTTCTTTATCTAACCGAAAACTCATTACGTGCATTACCAGCAGCAGACAAGAATTTTGAAATCAACACGCCACCATTTACCCAGTTTCTCGTGGAAAGAGTTCTTATGAAAATGCAGGAGAGGGATAATGAATTGATCAGAACCGGGCAACTATCGCCAGGTCGTGCTCTTTCGTACAGTGTTGTCAGAGAAGGAGATCTAATCCGTGAAATATTCGTAAAAAATGTCGATTCAGAACGTATGAAGGAACTCAGGTCCAGCATCCGGTGGACTTTAGAAAAAATGTATGAAAAGACGAAATCACTGGGCTGAGAGCAGTTCACCGATTTCGGTCAAAGTAAATGCTCTTACCTTTGACTGAAATAGGGATTCCTATTATTGCGGTCCCTTCTGGAAGCAGTTTCAACTTCAAAGCGGCTGTGCCAGCTCGGTACATTATTCGATTGTCAACGTTCAGCATCCCTGCGGTTTTTGCGGCGGAGCCCAAAGCTATGCCAAGATCCAGAGCTTTGAACAGGCAGGTTGGTCCGACAAAATCTTTTCCGATTTTCCGCTTTTCCAAGTCAAATTCCTCACAGGTCTTGTAACCGCACGCTCCACAGTCTAGCCCAAAACTCTTCTTTCCTTTGACACCAATCAAAATTACTGCCTCTGAATCTCTAACACTCTTCGCATCCCGCTTAAACCCTTCAAGGTTGCGTTCTTCAGCCATCCTCTCCATTTCATCTGCAATTGCATCTTTCTTCTCTCCACAAACAATCAAAGTAAGAACATCGTCTATACCTCCTGATTTTGGAGCAGTCCGCGCAGACACTAACATGAGCTTTGCGACTTCCAGAATCGCGTCTTTCTCTGCGATCTGGCCTTCAATATCCCCCGGACACATCTGATCCACCACAGAGAGAGAATTAACGTGACTGAAACCTATTTGAAGCTTTCATCCTCTGAAGAAGCAAAGATTCTATGTTCTGGCAAAACCTGGCAAAAATGGATTTCATACGTGCGCATGCTCGGGTTTAAACGTTATTAAACTCAAATTCTTATTGACAATGGTGTTCAAGGAACAAAACAAATAACACGCATTCCTCGTCTAGATGGAGGCGTGCACCTCGACATGCGTCAGAAAGGGCAGCTGGTAACGGTGATCTTGTCTTTTTCCCGCCAGTCACTACAGGCGAAAAGCTGTTTTCAAAATGTCCAACAGGGCGCTAGGCTGATTAGCGTAGATTGCGACAGCCAATAGCGAAACGCCTAAAAGGAGCAACAATGCGCCAATTACTCTACGCTCTGGGATATCCATACATCCTCTATCCTAGATATTTCTTCAAGCTGGTTTCAATTTGATCCTTTGGTACACATCCTACGATCCTGTCAACTTCTTTCGCGTTCTTCATTATCAGCACGGTCGGAATGCTGAAAACCTGAAAACGTTCAGCCGTAACCGGATTCTCGTCCACATTAAGCTTCCCCACGAGGATTTTCCCAGCATATTCGTTAGCCAGCTCCTCAATCGTGGGCGCCAATGCGCGACAAGGTCCGCACCATTCGGCCCAAAAGTCTATCAAGACCAATGGATGCTTGATGACAGTCTCGTTGAAGTCTGAATCATTAACGTGAACTAGTTTCGCGTTCATTTCCTGCTTTCTCGCCCTTTGCACCTTGAGATTCTCAAGTTCATTTGATCTGAGACGTTTCAGTTCTTCATCTTCCCCAGATATAAACCGTTCGCGTTCACAACCCATTTGCTCTCATCCTTGCTTTTCGAACACTGTCGGCGGATCGCGTGCGCTGAGACTAGCTCCACCGTACTTGCAGCGAATCACTTCTTCAGTGCAAGCATATTTTCCAGCGCTCTTCTGGCCTTCTTCGCAATAGATTCTGGGACGGTAACAACGTGCTTCTCTTCTTTCAGGGCTGAGTGAAGCCTGTCAAGCGTGTTTAGTTTCATGTTCGGACAAACGGCTCCCTCATAGGCCAGCACGAACTTCTTCTCAGGGTTATCTTTTCCTAAATGATGTAGAAGTCCCTCTTCTGTGCCTACTATGAATGTCTTCGCGTTACTTTCTCGTGCATAGCGGCACATCTGGGACGTGCTACCCACAAAATCAGCGGCATTCTGCACTTCAACGTTGCATTCAGGATGAGCCATCACAACAGCATGCGGATACTGCATCTTGAGTATTTGAACGTCTTCAGGCTGGAAAAGCACATGTGTTGGACAGAATCCCCACTCGGGAACTGGGATTATTGTCTTTCCAGTCTTCCTTTCGACGTATTCAGCCAAGTTGCGATCGGGCCCGAAAAGCACTGTCTCTGCATTCAAGGATTGAATTACTTCCACTGCGTTTGCAGACGTACAGCATATGTCGCAGCAAGCTTTGGCTGAAGCCAATGTGTTAACGTACAAGACCAGTGGAACACCCGGATACAAAGCTCTTTCGCGCTTGATTTCATCAACGGTCAGCATTTGGGCCATTGGGCAACGCGCTCCGAGAGTCGGCAACAAAACCTTCTTGCTTGGATTCAGGATCGCTGCTGATTCTGCCATAAAATCCACAGCGGAGAAGACAATTACTTCCGCATCTTTCTCATCCATGGCTTTTCTGCTCAACTCGATGCTGTCGCCTACGTAATCCGCTATGTCTTGGATCTCAGGGCGCTGATAATTATGGGCTAAAATGATTGCATTCTTTTCCTTTTTGAGCCTATTTATCTCTTCGATTAACGGCACTAAGATCCGCCTTTACGCTGGATGTAATGTAAATTCTCTCCAGACGCATACGCCGATATATCCTTTGCCTACTACTGTGAACCTGATCTATATCTGAAAAACAGAAGTCCGAGATTCGGGCGCGACTAACCTGTCAGTGTCTGAAAAGACTTTTACTACGTATTCCTGTTGAGGCGTCCTGCAAGCGCGTCTAAGGTCAAATCACACGTCTGGTTGAGCTCTAAGAATATGCATGCTAACGGGGAGGTTCGGTTCTTCATGGAATTCATGGAAGCTGTAATGTCGAGTCAACTATTGAACAAACCGAGTTCTCGATTTCAATTTGATCCATTTTCCCAGGAAAGCTCTGCCCCGTAGTGACAAGCAACTCGTATCGCATTCTTTCACGTGGGCATTTGAAGTGCTTGGCAAGTAGTCTCAGGTATGTTCGATCATCTTTGTAGGTTCTGCAGATCGAGCAGGTCTCGCAATACAGTCCGCATCGTCCGACTAGGTTTTCGTTGGCCAAGGTTCAACTCCCCTGCTCGTTTCTATGGTTGTACATTACCTGAGTGTTACCCAAAAATGGAATGATTTATGCTTGGGGTACACGTATGCAGTGGTGTTATGAAATCCTTGAGCTATTCCGATAGACTCACTGCTATCTGATTGTCAGACTGGCCTTCTGTTTGTGATGAGTTCGTATACGAAGAAATCATCAATGAATACGCCGAATTCCAAGCTCTTTTTGCTTCGGCTTGCTCTTACGTCTGATTTTCTATTCATGTTCGCATTCACTCTTGTCCAATTTATATGGCGTCGTAAGTCATCATATAAACGTTTCCCACAAAGCGTCCAACTAAACTACAATAGAACAGGCCCAGTCATGTAATTGATCAACCATTAGAAAGAAGAGGCCAACAACGATTCTAGATAGGGCATAATCTCCAAACGATTGACGTGATGATAACTTGGCGACTGGCAATCTGGACGGTTTGGTGCAGCGGGCCGGATTTGAACCGGCGAACCCCTACGGGAAAGGATGGCTCA
>CAYGYP010000176.1:0-4693 GCA_964354115.1 uncultured Candidatus Bathyarchaeia archaeon
TTCTTTTGTAAGCGTGTTTTTAGAGGTTGTGGGACACAGACGAAGGTTTCAGTGAGGGTTAGCAGATCCGTTATCCATCGTTTTCGGCCTTCCAAGCCGCGCGATTAGATCTCTTACATCATTTTTCAGAATTTCCAAGGTGACAACAGGCTTTTCCATTCCATGAAGCACTGATTATTTCAAAAAGAGCCCGAAGTATGCCAGCTGACTTACGTATGAAAAAAGCTCAAAACTGTCCCTAAACCCTCAAAGGAGAAATAAACAATTCTTAACCATTTTCTAAACACCCTAGCGCGCTAGGGCTTTACGTAGAAGGTGATTATCACCTCCCAAGGTGTTGCTGATGGATTACTGCAGGTGATCGCAATCCAAGGTGATTGCACCTTGTATGTTCTCTGCACGACCGTATACGCAGGAACGTAGACGTTTGACTCGTACGTGTAGCCTCCGCTAATCATTGGGTTGTAAGCAGTGAAAACAAAGCTGACATTTGATCTCAATGCCACGTCGATTTCGCTGTATCCTCTCACTAGGTAGGGTCCGAAACCCATGTTAGTTGCTGCTGCCGCCTTGTGAGGCATGGCCCAATCGTGAGCATTTAGCGCTAGGTCAGACGTTGCCTGCGTACTATGGGTCAAGTAAACGTAGATTTTGCATATAGCAGTGGCATTGTATCCGTCCTCGTTCTGCGAATCCTGATAGTTGGTCAACTGAGGCCACAATTCGACGTAAGGAGCCTTAACCGAGTAGACTCCCAAGTAGAGGGACGTCGCAACACCAATTGAAGGGATGGGGACATCAGCCATGGTGAACGGCAATAACTCGTAGCTCACTGAGCTGCTGAGTTCATGGGACCACGTTGCTGCAACAGTCCACATGGCATCGATAAGCCAGTTTCCATTATGCTCTGACGTTATGTTTTCGAATTCAAGGAAAACTGCCATGCTCGAATAGTTCCCGAGGTAAAGTTTTCCGCCGCCACTGAGCAGATCCTGTGCATTTGGGATTTTTCCCCAGCTGAGATTGTATTCTGCATACAGAACAGTTTTGCTCCAAGGCGGTGCAAGCGTGCTGAGTTTTGAATTCATTTCAGATACCTCGGACTGCAGGCTTTGCAGTGCACTCAGTGTCGAGTTTATTCCAGATAATTGAGACGTCAGATTTTGCAATTCGTTCTGAACAAAGGCCCAATTCGCTGTGTAATCCGGATACTCAGTCTGAATGTTTGGAACATACATCATGTAGACAACTGCGTACCCGACTCCTAATCCAATCAGAATTCCTATCAAAACTAACGCGGCTATTTTCCATTTCATTTCAGTCACGCTAGTCCTTTTCGGTGGAACATCTATATTTCGATTTCCAAAAATAGGTGCGACCTTCTCCCACCGCCCCTCCGAATAGGAAAAATGATGACGCGCTCAGAACATTAAGCTGTTTAGAAGCATCATGAAAACATAGAGCGCGCTGTAACCACTACTGGATTGACACTTTCTGCCAACATAGTATAGGCGCGCGTTAACGCGGCAAAATTCCATTCAAACTGCCGGGCATGTTACTTTCTGCCAGTTTGGATCTTATTTTTTCTTTTGCAATAATTGCACTCGCCTTGCGAGACTCTTCGATTAGGTTTTCAGGCATCCATCGTTCGATTAAGTCGTATGAATATGTCATTTTCGGAGTTTTTTCTCGACTGACGATAGCTACGTAAAATGCTGCCTGTAACTCATCAATAGCTTTGGTGAATTCGTTTTTCTTCGCTTTGCCGATGAAATTGAGATTTTCCCGTAAGAGCGTCGTGGAGGTTGCTCCTTTTCTCCGTAAGAAACCCAGAATCTTCTGTGCAGACTTGCTCAACTTGCATCCTCTCCGGATGCCGTAGAAGTATGGAAACATCTCTAAGGAGATGAGCGTGACCTGCCCTCTGACGAGCTTTCCGTAATGTATCTTCTTCTTTTCGGAAAGATAGTCGGCCCATTCCCATGCTCTTTGGAATCTTTCTTCTTTGCTCTTTCCAAAAGTAGCTTGGTACAGATTTGGGAAGCTTAAGCCCCTTATTGGAAACAGAGTGACTATACCGAACTTGTTTACGAATCTGAGCGCTTCTTCCAGTGTCGTCAATGTATTCTCGTCGAACACTCTTTTTCACCTATTCGAAGATCGAAACGAGTGCTCTAAAGAGAAAGCCTCACTAGCGGAAACTCTGGGTTGGTCTGGTCTCTGATAATGAATCCATTTTTGACGTAAAATTCCAGAGGACCAGAAGGGTTATCGGAGTTGTCTCTTCGGGCGAAAGTTTCAACAGCCTTGAATCCTCGCCTCCTGAGGTCGTCAATTATGCTTCTTAGCAATTTCTCGCCTAATCCTCTTCCTCTCAATTCCTCGTCGGCTATGTAGAGGCATGAGAGGAAGACCGCGCCTTCTTCTGATTTGCCAACGCGATGAGACTCGTAATGACCAACATTAGGGAGCCTCTCTAAAGGAGCGAACTGAGCGTATGCCACAGGTTTATCATCGTAGTAGACTATCTTGCCGCATGTGCCAAATTCCCTCATAGTCCTGACAAACCACTCACGCTTCTTCCGCTCGAACTCCAATCTTTTTTCTGACTCAGTTTTCTCCTCTTTAGCTTTTTCAAACTCTTCAGGAAACTCCCAGTAAATGCACCCTCTGCAAGACTTTGGAATGTCCGGTAGACTTGCTTCTGTTATGCCTTCAATACTAAACTTCAAGATTCGCAACCTCTGAAAAATGAATAATTCGTTACTCTTGCTTAAGATTTACCAGCATGCAAATGCACGCGACGAACTCGCGACCTTTCTATTCCCATCTAGAAACTGAAAATTACCAACTATTTGAAAAGATGAAGTCTGAAAAACAGCCGTATTGATTAGCGTGCAGACCTGAAGAAAACAGTAGTAAAGCGAACAATACTGTTAGAGTTATGAAAAGAAGAGAAAAGAGGGATTAGCAGTTTGCTTGCTAAACGGGCAAGTTGTTTCTTTCGTATCAGAAAATTGGATGCTAGGCTTCCCTGGATTTTATAGAGATTCCAGTCTCACTTTGGTTAAGACCTTAGAGTTTTTTATTAGGCTGACCGTTGCTCTGGGTGCAAATGGTGTAATTTTCCGTGCGATTTCTTCAGGATCCAAATTGACTCCCTCTATTTTTACGATATCCTTTTTGCCTAATTTCTTGCTCTGAACGTTCATGAACAAGGAAACTGTCTTGTCACTTCTGGCTAAATCTAAGGCTTCGATTACCTTTGTTCCCTTTCCGGCAGTTATATGATCTATCACAGTTCCAAGTTGAATTCTCCCAATTCTTGTTACAGACATGCTACCACCAAATAGTATCCATGTTTTTTGGGTATAAGTAGGTTTACATTCCTATAGAACAAGAATCCATCTGTTAGCGCGCGCTTGTTTATTAGAATTGGAATGAAATAGTACAAGAGGCAAGGTTTCATGTTATACTTGTTTAATACGCTTACGAAGAGGAAAGAAGAATTCAAGCCTTTAAAGCCTAAAATCGTGACGATGTATAATTGTGGTTTAACCGTTTATGATTATGCTAGTATTGGAAATTTGCGTGCGTACACGTTTGCTGATGTTCTGCGAGGGTATTTGGAATATCAGGGTTTCGTTGTCCAGCAGGTTGTGAATTTTACTGATGTTGGGCACATGTTTCATGACGTTGATGTTGGAGAAGACAAGATGGCTGCTGCCGCAGAACGTGAGAAAAAAGACCCGTGGGCGATTGCCGAGTTTTATATAAAAGAGTTTTTGGATGATTGGCAGAAGATGGGTTTCGAAGAGCCTACAGTGCGACCAAGGGCAACTGAGCACATTAAAGAGATGATTGAGTTAGTGCAGCGTTTGATTGATAATGGTTATGCGTATGTTGTAAATGGTTCTGTGTATTTTGATGTTGCAAAGTTTAGAGATTATGGAAAATTGTCTGGCAATACGATTGAGAAATTGCAGTTAGGTGCAGGCGGCAGAGTGGAGTTTAATCCTGAAAAACGAAATCAGTTTGATTTTGCGTTGTGGATTAATGACCCTAAGCATATTATGAATTGGAAGTCGCCGTGGTGTGAGAAGGGTTATCCTGGTTGGCATATTGAGTGTTCGGCTATGTCTATGAAGTATTTGGGCGAAACATTGGACATTCATACTGGTGGTGTTGATAATCTGTTTCCTCATCATGAGAATGAGATTGCTCAAAGCGAAGCGGTAACGGGCAAAAAGTTTGTGAATTATTGGCTTCACAATGAGCATTTGCTTGTTGAAGGAAAGCCAATGCATAGAAGTCTTGGTAACTTTCTCAGGTTGAAGCACATTTCGGATAGAGGTTATGAGCCAAGGGCTTTGCGGTATCTGCTTTTATCAACTGATTATAGGCAGCAGTTAAATTTCACTTGGGATGGGTTAGAAGCTGCGAGGAATTCTATAGAGCGTTTGGTGAACTTCGTACGTAGATTATTGGATGCTGATGGTAGCGGCTCAGGCGAAGAGACAAAGCGTTTGATGCAATGTATGCAGAAGGATTTTGAAGAAGCCATGGATGATGATTTGAATATTGGTCCCGCTTTAGCTGTGCTATTTGATTTTGTTAGAGGCGTCCATAAGCTCATGGATGAAAATAAGCCCAGCAGGGATGAAGCGAAGGCTGTTTATGAGTTGATGATGCG
>CAYGYP010000177.1:0-2619 GCA_964354115.1 uncultured Candidatus Bathyarchaeia archaeon
TGATAAGACCAGGTGAGATAACCTTCGTTGTTTTGGCTAGAAACTCAACCAATGAACCACATAGGCTGATAGCTTCATCCATAGGAGTTGCAATTCCTTCAGGCAAACATGACTACGGCTACCTTTCTGAGCATCATTCTTATGGGCAGCCAGACGACAAGGCTGGAGACTACGCAGAAGACTTAGCAGCAACAATGCTTGCAACAACCATGGGCATACAGTTTGACCCCGAAATCGCTTGGCACGAGAAAGAGCAACTGTTCAAAACCAGTGGGATGATAATCAAAACAGCCAACGTGACACAATCTGCGACCGGAGACAAAATGGGGGTATGGACAACTGTTATTGCGGCCGCCGTTTTTGTTCCAGACACAATGGCGTTGAAGCGCCGATAGCCAAAGCCCTAACTCGAGTGAACCTGTTTCTATTCTAAAATAATATTAACGATCGTAGCTATACATGAACCTGGGTGAATGTGCTCTTGCCTAAGAAACTGCAAACGCCTATGATAATCGTCAACTTTAAGACATATTTGGAAGCCACAGGGACGAAGGGGGTTGAGCTTGCAAGGAAAGCCGAAAAAGTGAGTTCCGAAACAGGGATTTCGCTTGGCGTGGCACCTCAGTTCGCAGACATCGCGATCGTCGCAGAGGCTGTTGACATCCCAGTTTTTGCTCAGCACGTGGATCCCATAAGACCTGGAGGATTCACGGGGCATGTGCTTGCCAAGTCCGTGAAGGAAGTTGGTGCAGTTGGAACATTGGTCAACCATTCTGAGAGGCAGCTTAAACTGTCGGACATTGACGAAATAATCAAGTTAACAAGGGAAGAGGGGCTTGTGTCATGTGTGTGTGCCAACAATCCAAGCATAAGCACGGCTGTTGCCACGCTTAAGCCAGACATGATAGCGGTCGAGCCGCCTGAACTCATAGGTACGGGAATTTCAGTTTCAAAGGCAAAGCCTGAAGTGATCACAGACACGGTTAAACTTGTGAGGCAGGTCAACTCTAAGGTTACGATTCTGTGTGGAGCAGGGATAAGCCACGGAGAAGATGTTGCAGCCGCGCTGAGGCTGGGCACTCAGGGCGTGCTGGTGGCAAGTGGCATTGTGAAGGCAAAAGACTCATATGCCATTATGCGCGAGTTTGCAGAAGCCTCAAAAATTAGGTGAGTTTCTAAACCCTTGAAAGTTGAAGCCGAATGTGCAGCTTGCATAATCAGCCGCGCGGTAGCTGAAGCTACAGAGGCTACAACGAACCCAGCCCTGCGTTTCAGAGCTATGTGCGAACTTTTTCGCTTGCTGAACAAAGAATTCAAACCTACTGCTGTGCCCGCAGATCTGGGCACGAAAAGGGACAGGATAGTAAAAAGAGTGACAGGCAACAATGATCCCTATAAGCGAAGCAAGAGGATGAGCAATAGCAAAGCTCTGAAGCTCCTGCCATATGCAAGAAAATACGTTGAGGAAGGCTATGCTCAGCAAGACAGATTCAAAAGAGCTTGTCTATGTGCGATTGTAGGCAATGTGATGGAGTTTGACATTCCAGGTCACAAGTTCGCTTTTAGCAGCTTGAGAAAAAACCTTCGAGAGGCAGCAAAAGAACTGGTCATAGATGACACTAACATGATTTACGAACTAGCAAAGAAGGCTCACACTGTCCTTTATCTGGCGGACAATGCTGGAGAGATTGTCTTCGACACCCTGCTTGTCGAGCAGCTGAAAAACATGGGACTTACCGTCATTGTCGCCGTTAAGGGCGGGCCTGTGATTAACGATGCTACACTGGATGATGCGATAGACTCCGGGATGAGCAAAATTGCCGATAAGGTGATAGTGACTGGAACAGATGCTGTGGGCCTGTCTGTGAAAGAGGTCTCCGCAGAGTTTCTTGAGGCTTACAATTCTGTTGATTTGGTTTTCGCAAAGGGAATGGGATACGCTGAAACCTTGACAGAGTATAAGCTGAAGAAACCTCACGCCTTGCTGTTCAGAATAAAATGCAATCCAGTTGCAAACTACTTTGGCGCGCCGAGAGAAAAGAACGTTGCAAAGCTGATGGCCTAGATGCAGACGCCAACCATAAGCCTGAATCAAGAAATGCTCTCCAACTTTGACACTTCAATCCAGAAAGAGTGGATAGTGACCAATGGCTTAGGTGGGTACGCGTCCTCAACAGTCTTGGGAATAAACACAAGAAAATATCATGGACTGCTTGTCGCCGCATTTCATCCACCAAGAGACAGAACAATCTGCCTAGAAAAGCTCGACGAGGAAGCTAGAATAGGAAATGATACCTATCAACTTGGAGCTAACGAGTTCCAGAACGGTATATTCCCTCTTGGACACACCTTCCTCAATCAGTTCAGGGTTTCATCCTTCCCAAAATTCGTTTACGCTCTGCAGAATTTTGAAATTGAAAAGACAGTTTTCATGCCTTATGGGATGAATGCCACAATTATCCTTTACAAGGCTCTGAACAGAAGCAGCTCTGACATCAACGTCCGAGTTTTTCCTCTGATCAACTGTCGTCATTTTCACTCAGTGACCGAAAGGCGAAAACTCACTACAGACCCCAGCCAGAAATACGAAAGCAAGGAAACGTGCATAAGCTTTGGTTC
>CAYGYP010000177.1:2629-4691 GCA_964354115.1 uncultured Candidatus Bathyarchaeia archaeon
TTGGTTCTCCAAAGTCGGCTATAATCTTGAGGACGGTAGGCGGAAAATACTCTGCCAAGGAAAAGTGGGTCGAAAACCTATACTATCGAGAGGAAGCCAATCGTGGGGAAAGCTGTTTAGACGATTGCTATCAGAGCGGGTTCTTTGAGTATGAAATCAAAGCTGGCAGGAACGAGAGTTTTGCGATAGCGGCTGTTGCAGACGAAGAGGCAGATGCTGCTCGAAAAGCTTTCGCCGAGGTGCCAACCACACTTTTTGATATAGGGGCTCTGTTTGAGAAGGAAAAAGAGCGACGTGAAAATCTGCTGGCGAAATTCTACGGAACACACACGAATGCTCCCGCAAACGATTGGCTTAGCTATACGATTCTTGCTACGGACGCGTTAATAGTCAAAGGAACAAGTGCAGAGCACAGATGTATCATCGCGGGGTATCATTGGTTTGAAGATTGGGGAAGAGACACGTTTGTCTCGCTGCCCGGATTAACACTCACAACGGGAAGGTTTGAAGATGCCAAACGAATTTTCTTGACTTTCCAGAAACACTTCAGGGACGGCTTAATTCCCAATTTTATTCCAGATAGAGGTGGGCCTGCCGTCTACAACACTGCTGACGCGACATTGTGGTTTGTGAATGCAGTGTTACAGTACCTGAAGTACACCGGCGATTTCGAATTCGTTCAGACGCGGCTGCTCAAGGAGTTGAAGGCAATCGTTGAAAATTACGTTGAAGGAACGACTCCTAGCATTCATGTTGACAGTGACGGCTTGTTGCGGCATGGTCCGCAATTGACATGGATAGACGCCACTGTAGATGGCCAGCCTCTGAATCCGAGGGCTGGAAAAGCTGTTGAAATTCAAGCGTTATGGTATAACGCCTTGAAGATCATGGAACTGCTTGCGTATAGGTTTGAGCAGCCCGGTGAAGCAGAAAAATATGCCATGATGGCTGAAAGAGCGAAGATGAGCTTTGCTGAGAAATTCTGGAATTCGGAAAAGAGCTGCCTCTTCGACGTTGTCGATGAGAATGGGCGAGACGGCTCTTTTCGACCTAATCAGATGATCGCAGTGGCCTTGGATTTTGCCATGCTTGACGATGTGAAGAACGAGCAAATCGTTGATTCTGTGCTTCATGAGCTTCTGACGCCGTTTGGTTTGAGATCCCTCGCAAAGAATGATCCGAAGTATATTGGAGTCTACGCAGGGGATAGAAGAAGCCGGGATAAGGCTTATCATAATGGGACAGTATGGCCTTGGCTTCTAGGTCCATTCATAACGGCTTTCTTGAAAGTGAAAGGACATAGCGGTCTCAGGCGCGATTATGTCATGAAGAACATTCTTGAACCATTTTTTGCCAAGCATGTTCTAGGCGCGAAGCTTGGGACGGCGAGTGAGATTTGCGATGGCGACCCGCCGCACGCACCTAAAGGATGCATCTTGCAGGCGTGGAGCATTGCGGAACCATTGAGAGCCTACGTGGAAGACGTGTTGTACGTTAGGCCAGAATTCGAGAAACTTGTGCTAGGCTTGAGTTGATATGGTTTTTCTCAGGCCTTCCGCTGCGGCTTCAGGAGTAACGGTGTTTATGTACATGCCTGTGCTCAGTTCAAACCCTGCCCAAATCGCAAGTTTGGGGTAGACTTCTAAGTGCCAATGATAGTATTTGCTTGAATTCTTGTCTAGGGCCAGGTGAAAACCATAGTTATAGGGCGGGTCATTCACTAATGCTTTCAACCCTCCAAGGCAGGTTTTCATTGTTTCAGCAAGAGTCTTCACTTCAGCTTGCGATAAGCCTAACGGCGTGGTCTCATGTTTTTTCGGGAATATCCAGAACTCCATTGGATGAACGCTTGCGTACGGGGTGAAAACAGTGAACTTCGAGTTTTCAAGAACGAGTCTTGGTCCCTTGTGTTCTTTTTGGATGATGTTGCAGAAAATACACTCTTTGTTCTGATCCCAGAATTTCTTGCCTGCTTTCATTTCTTCGCGGATGGTCTTTGGAACGATCGGTGTTGCAATTATTTGGCTGTGAGTGTGAGAAAGTGAGGCTCCTGCTTCTATGC
>CAYGYP010000178.1:0-4674 GCA_964354115.1 uncultured Candidatus Bathyarchaeia archaeon
TGCAATTTCACAGCGCTGATTTTACTCATATACAGCATTATCCTTTGTCTGATCTGTACGGAATACTGAGGAGCATCGGCTTTTCTAATGAGTGTGTCATAAGAGGGATTGAGATCAGGAATCCCCGAATGGGTATCCCAGAAAGGGTAAGCCTTTTTATTCAGAAGCTATTATATAAATTAATGGATTTTAGTTTCCCTCATGGAATCATGATAAAGATTAGAAAACCTCAATAGAAATAATAATGGAGCTTAATAATAAGCTAGATCACTTGAATCAAAACATGTGCAAAAAACAGAGATTGATTCCATTTATCTGCCTTTTTTTATTGCCCAATTCGCTCATTTTTGGAAATCAAAAACAAATTGATGTCAGCCCTCAAATTATCGATCTCGGGGAAACGGTGATCATAAGAATTAATAGGACCGTTGATATTCATGCCCAAAGAATTCTAATTCTGTCGCCTTCAGGGAAAGCCTACAGTCCAGTTCCTGAGAAGAAGTCGGGCTACTACGAAATATCTTTTAGCGAAACGTACGATAGGGGATTCTTAAACGACAACTGGAATCAGTATAAGGTCAGTCTCTTAGACAGATATAACGAGGTGATTGAGAGTACTTATTTTTATATCAAACAAACGCGCAAGGAGCTGTTTTTTACTGTCTATGTCGATGATATTGGGGGCGGAGGTTATCTGGATGAGGCGGGAGAGAAATGGTTTAAAGGGCTGGGCGGGAAGATAAATTATGGCTACGAAAACGATGAATGGGCTCCCGCATCGCTCGAATCTGTTGTTCGCCGCTATAATGATCCGGGAGACTCTCTTTTTTATCATTTTCATCCGCTGGAATATTCAAAAGAGAAAATCTTTTTAAAGGTCAACCGCCTTTTAAGATGGAAACAAAAGAAAGAATCAATAAATAGACTGCTGAAGATAGACTTCAGAGACCGACACTATATTTTGTTCATCCTGCTCTTTTCCGTTCTGTCGGTGGGATTTCTAATTTATAAACGGAAGAAAGCGAGCTATCTTCTGTGTTTAATATGCTTCATTCTTACCATGATGTTATTTTTGGCCATCTATTCGAGTCAAATGGTCTTGAATCAAGGGCATTGGAATGTAAAATATTCTGATACAGAGTGGTGCAGAAAATTCTTGTTGGAGGCGAGAAGAGAATTCGAAAAGAATCAACTCCTATTTCCCCAAATCGTAAGGTATGGATTTAATATTCCTCCCAAGGGTCTGACTAAATTCTATTTAGCCCAGATGGGGGTTATGGCCGACGCCAGCTTTATTTTCCCCGACGGTGTCGAGCCCAGACTTGGAGAAATACATCAATCAGAAAAAGGGCCTAATATCTATGAGAATGATAATAGGGAAATACTGAAGCAGCTGGGTCAATATGCCTACCGCTGGCCGTCGTCGATGCTTTTGCCTCTTCCTTACTATACGGCTATTGCCGGAGAGCTCAATGAGCCACATGATGGTGAAGAGATCAATCGGGGAATCTTGGAGATGCCATTGACGTTTGAAAATATCTGCGAGAATAACGCCAATAAAATCAACTATGGGATTATCGATGGATTGCCGAACGGAGCCTTGGTAAGTACGTACCTGCATCCACGCGACGATTTGCGTTATCTGAAAGATGTCATAATGTACATACAGAATAATCATAAACTAACCTTTATTTCTGCTTCAGACTATCTGAAGATATATTTGAGTTACTATCCGCGTCCTGTTTTGATTGATTCAAAGCAGAAGAAGGCTTTTTGGGCATACCTCGACGGCGATCGGCTAATCCCAATCTCAGAAAGCGATTCGTTTATAGTAAAAAATGACGGACTTATGCCTCGAATCGCAAATTTACCTCCCTACATAGGCTTGACTGCCGATACACAACTCTTGGGGGAAATAGAGGGAAAATACGCTCTGGTTGCCAAGAATGAAGAGCATGTCGTCCTGTATAAGCTCAAAAGCTAGGAATCCGGTTCCCTTGCATTTAGACCACTCGGCTGTGAAACGAAAATATTGTTTCCGAGGCTCAAGTCTTGTATGACTCCTTCGATTAAAACGCTCCCGGGGACTAGCAAGGCCAGAGATGTCTCGGTAGATGTTATCCGAGGATATGCGATCGTCTTGGTTATATTGACGCATGTCGTTGCTCCATATACCGTGAGATTCACTCGGTCTTCAGATGTCCGCTGGTGGATAGAAAATTTAGCCTCTTCATTCAGTCGTCCCTGTATTCCGCTGTTTGTTATGCTGAGTGGGCTATTGCTCCTTAATCCAGGAAAAAATGAGCGGCTTGTCCTTTTTTTCAAGAAGCGTTTCGCCAAAGTGGTGATCCCATTCATCGCCTGGGCGATTGTTTATTTTTTGTGGAGGCATTTTTACCTATTGGAATCCTTTTCATTCAATCAAGCTTTGAGAGAAATCGTGGGGGGGCCGGTCTATTTTCATTTTTGGTTTATATATATGCTCCTGGGGTTATATCTGGCGACTCCGATCCTTAGAAGCTATGTGCGCTATGCAGATAAAAACAATCTCTATTATTTTGTTGCATTGTGGTTCTTTTTTCTGGCAATTAATCCTCTTTTAAGAAAGGCTTTTCAGGATTTAGAGCTGCGCATTGATCTTCCTGTAGCATCAGGATACGTTGGTTACTTTGTTCTCGGATATGTTCTTGCGCAGATTAAATTGAGTTCACGGGCAGTAAGATGGGCTTTGTTTTCGATGTTGGGATTGGCCGGACTTACCGCCTTGGGAACATTTCTCCTTGTTTCCGAAGCTCATGGCGAAGTGAATACGTCATTATATGACTACCTTTACCCGAATGTGATTCTGATGTCAGTTTCGGCATTCTTAGTGCTTAGGTCCATAAATTATGAGAAGGTTTTTATAAAAGCCCCCTTCTTAAAAAAGGTCATTGATGTACTGAGCCGCGCAAGCTTCGGGATATACCTGCTGCATCCGGTGATTATTCATCTCTTGGAAAAGGGCACATTTGGTGGCAAAATCTCGGCCATCACTTTCCACCCGGCTATTGGAATTCCTCTGACACTGCTTTTAGTCATTGGATCCAGTACGGCAATAATTGTAATCCTCCAAAGAATTCCGCTAATCAGGCGCGTTGTGCCCTGATAACAGCGAAGATGAAGATCCTTTATATTTATCCATCTTCTTGCGAATATTCTTATCCGAAGTACCTCAATCGCAATCTGCATCCCGATGCGTTTGATGAAGAGGTCATGTGTCAGACGGATCTTGAGATAAGATATCTGCGGGGTCTGACTGAGCTAGGAGATGAGTGCGTCCTGTTTTATCCGAGACGATTTCATCTGCCCATTAAAGAGTTCAAGCATCGCGGGGGATATCGGATTGTTCGCTTCCCCATTTCTTTCATCGGGGGGAGAAACGGCTGGGAATTTCCCCTGGCCATGCTAAAACACATAAAAAAGGAACAACCGGATCTGGTTCATTTTGTCGGCATTTACGGCGGCAAGTATTTGTACGTGAGGTTCTTCGATCTTATCGGCCAATTTTGCAGGTTTAACAAGATACCGTTTTTTGGCTGGTATCACGTCGGATATTTTCCGCGCGGAAGAAGGCTGCCTCTTCTGTGGTATCCTGCGCGTTATATCACAGCAAGGACGATGCGCAATAGCGCGGGCATTACTTCTGTAAATCATGAGGAGTTGAGCCGACTATTTGATCCGGGAGATCCTCGATATTATGGAATCGATTTTTCTGGAATCCCTTATCGTTTGATGTCCAATACCTTTGATCCCCAAATGTTCTTTTCAATTCCCAGAGATGAAGCCCTGAACAAGATTTCTTTGCATGCAAACAAACGTTATGTTTTGATTGTGGCTCGCCTTCTCTATGAAAAGGGATTGCACCATCTACTGAACATTATGCCTAATCTCATTCAAGATTTTCCTAACCTGCATCTCTTGGTGATTGGGGAGTTTATTGAGGGAGTCCAAGACTATAAGAATGAGATCCAGAACATAATCGGCAATCTCAACATCAAAGATCGGGTAACATTTCTGGGGAGAATCGAGCACCAGGATGGCCTGGTCTATTATTATAATGTTGCAGACGTATGTGTTTTACCTTCCTTGAAGGAGAGCTTCGGGGCAGTCAACCTTGAGGCCTTGGCCTGCGGGACTCCTGTCGTAGCGACAAATTGCGGAGAAATTCCGTTTTATTTGACAAGCGGATTGGGCATCATCGTCCCGCCTGGAGATGAAATGGCTCTGCAGAAGGCAATCAGTCAAATTTTGTCGGGCCGTTTCGTCATGGATGACAGCGAAAGAAGAGAGCTTTTTGCAAAGTATGATTATCGAAAAGCATCCAAGGATGTGAGAGACTGGTATATAGAAATATTATCCAATTGGAGCGCATAATAATGTCTAATCTTCCTCTAGTGTCAATCATTACTCCCTCCTACAATCAGGCACAATTTTTGGAGGACACCATCCTTTCGGTTCTTCGTCAGGATTATCCGAGACTCGAATACATCATCGTAGATGGCGGTTCCGTGGACGGAAGTATTGAGATCATTAAGAAATATGAAACAAAACTCGCCCATTGGGCGAGCGAAAAAGACCGGGGGCAAAGTCACGCCATCATCAAGGGCTTTGCTCGGGCTAAGGGGGAAATTTGGG
>CAYGYP010000179.1:0-4661 GCA_964354115.1 uncultured Candidatus Bathyarchaeia archaeon
CGGCAGATATTATCCTCTGAAGATACGGACCGAAATTCACTGTGGAAGGTGGAACATATTCAACGTGAACAATCTGTCCTCCCGCCTTTTCGATCGCATAGGACCACGTGTTGACACCACTGTAGCCCCATGAATAGTCAGGAGCCAAGAATGCGAATTTCTTTCCTAAGTACGCAACTGCAAAAGGACCGCCCGTGAAGGCATCTTGCCAAGTGCTGCTGGCAGTCCGGAACGTGTAATTGTTGAATCCTGCGCCTGTGATCGTTTCGTCGGCAGCGGGAGCCACCATGAACACAACGCCATACTCAGCAGCTACAGCTTGCACTGCGCTTGCACTGGCGCTACTTGCACAGCCTTGCAAGAAGTCCACTCCGTCGTCTAGGATTAGTTTAGTGGCTTTGGCTACGCTCTGGGTTGGATTTGCAACGTCGTCTTCCACGAGGATTTGTATGTCTCTGCCCAGTACTTTGTTGGTCCCGTTCGTAGCGTATTCGATTCCAAGGTAGAGCCCGTTCACTTCCATTTCGCCATAAGTTGCGTAGGCTCCCGAGCGGTCTGTGACGACGCCTATCTTAATAGGTCCTGTCTGCGCGTTCGCAATTTGGGGTACTTTGGGGAAAATCATCATTAGATTGAGCATGAGGAATAATGTTATGATGGCTTGAGTGTGTTTTGGCTTCATAGCTCCATCCTCACATGTTAGTTTTATATATAATCTACGTTTAAGATTTTACCTTATCGAGGTTTTAAGGATGATCGACCCGAGTCTGATTTTTCCGGCAATGATCGACGGTTTAGCCTTTGCCATGCTCTTGTTTCTGATTGCCTCGGGTTTTTCGATAATTTTTGGGCTTTTAGGTATTCTGAATTTTGCGCATGGAGCGTTTTTCATGCTGGGGGCCTACATGGGTGTGACGATCTTTCAGTTTTCGGGGAATTTCGTGTTGGCGCTGATAGGTGGGAGTCTGTTCGGTTTGGTTCTGGGCATGGTGGTTGAGTTTCTGACACTTCGTCGCATACGAGGAAATCCTATCGCCCAAATAATGCTTACACTTGGTTACCTATTGATCTTTACTCAGATCGTTCTGATCATTTGGGGCAGGACCCCATATATCTTCTATCCGACGGGTCTAACCGGTCCAATGATCGTGTTTGGTTCCACGCTCTTCGTCTATCGGGTTTTTCTGATAGTCTTCGGGCTCGTCGCAGCTCTTCTAACCTATGTCTTTCTCACGAGGACTAGGCTTGGCACGATAGTGCGAGCAGGGACAGAAGACTCAGAGATGGTTGAGGCTCTTGGAATTAACGTGAAAAGAATCTTTACGCTCGTGTTCGGTTTTGGAACCGCTCTGGCAGCTCTGGGAGGCGTGGTTGCTGTGCCCTGGTTGGCTGCAAGTCCTGATATGGGAACGACTTGGCTGTTCATAAGTCTGGTCGTGACAGTTGTGGGAGGGCTGGGCAGTTTCAAGGGCGCTTTCTATGGCAGTCTTTTCATAGGAATTCTTCACACGCTTTCCGAATACTTCTTTCCGCAAGTCACGTTCGTCATAGATTTTTTGGCTATGACCGTTATTCTACTTCTGAGGCCAGAAGGCTTCTTCGGGGAGAAGAAATAGCATGCGATTTCTCAACAGAAATTCACTGAATGTACTGACGAAAAAGAAGCTCATGCTTCTGTCCTTGTCAGCTCTATTCATACTGCCGCTTGCATCACCCTCAAGGTTCTACGTGTTCCTATTCTCTGAAGTGCTTATCTGGGCTTTGCTTGCCTTGAGCTATGACCTAGCACTGGGCTACACAGGACTCGTGGGCTTCGGACATGCAGCGCTCTTCGGCGTCGGCGCTTACGCTGCGGCGCTGCTCCTCAGAATGGATTACTCCTTCTTCCTCGCCATCCCCGCGGCCATGCTCTTCGGAGGTCTCATCGGCGCCGTCTATGGAGTATTCACTCGTCGAGTGGGTGGAATATACTATGCGCTGGTCACGTTGGCTTTTTCGGAGGTCATTTTTCTGGTGTTCAGCAAACTTGTGGATTTGTCGGGAGGCGAGACGGGCATATCTGTCCCGAGGCCTGATTTTCTCAGATCCGACGTGATACTCTACTTCGCTATCGCAGTTTCGGTTTTCGTTGTGATCGTGCTTCTCGTCACTGTTGTTAAAGACTTGAGAGGAGGTACCGGTACGCGCAAGGCAAGAATAGTATACTTGGCGTTAGCAATCGCGTTTCTTGCAGTGCTGTTTCTCATGATTCCTTCCAAACTGTCACTAATCACGGAGGGATCTATGAGAGACAGAACAACCACGATCTCGACGATGAACATCTACTATTTTCTGGCTTTGATCCCTCTGTTCTTATGCTACCTCGTCGCTAACAGAATAGTCAATTCTCCATTGGGACACATTTTCATAGCCATCAGAGAGAACGAAGAACGAACGAAAATGCTCGGGTACAACGTATTCAATTACAAAATACTGTCGTCAACCATTTCAGGAATCTTCGCAGGCTTGGCAGGTGCACTATACGCGCCTTTTATCCTCAGCATAAACCCGTCTAGCGTTCTGGGATCCACGATCACGATAAACGTGCTGCTCTACAGCATACTTGGCGGTTTAGGAACGCTAATCGGACCCATGATCGGTGCAGGCATAATAACCATATTGGCAGACGAGTTGACAGGCGTCCCTTACATCGGTCAATATTGGATGCTCGTGCTCGGAGTGTTCTACCTGCTGGTCATACTCTTCTTGCCGTATGGAATCGTTAACACCTTGAGGTTCAAAGGCACATCATTCAGACAAACACTGAAGAAACTGGCTTCATCAATCAGACCATCGGGAAACAGGAAGACCGACAAATGACAGCTCAAAAGAACCTCATACTCGAGACACAAAACCTAGTGAAGAAATTCGGAGAATTCACAGCTGTCAACGATATCAGTCTAGGCATAGAGCCGAACATCTGTAAAGGGTTGATAGGGCCTAATGGTGCTGGCAAAACCACGTTCTTCAACCTGATCTCAGGAGCCTTCAAACCGACAAGCGGGAAGATATTCTTCAAAGGAGAAGACATTACGGGAATGCCGCCCCACAAATTCTCCAAGAAAGGCATAAGCAGGTCCTTCCAAGTTACGAACGTTTTCACCAGACTGCCCGTGATGGAGAACGTGAGGCTGGCGGTTCAATCCAGAGGCAAAGACAACCGCAACTTCTACTCTCACGTAGACAACCTGAAACAATACAAACAGAAGACACTAGAAATCTTGGAAACCGTAGGGCTAAAACAGAAAGCGTACTATCCAGCCGATTTCATTCCACATGGAGACCAGAGAAAGCTCGAGATAGCCATCGCCCTAGCCACGGAGCCCGAGCTTCTCCTCTTGGACGAACCGACCGCAGGCGTTTCGGTGGAGGAAGTCCAGGATGTGGTCAACGTGATACAGAAGATAAGGGAGACGCATCGGATAACGATTCTAATCGTTGAGCACAAGATAGACGTGATCATGAACCTCTGCGACTCAGTCGCCGTGATGCACGAAGGCCAACTCATCGCGGAAGGAACTCCAGTCGAGATCACGAAGAACGATCTTGTGCAAACAGTCTACCTCGGAGGAGATTGAGCCTTGCCGCTACTGCAGGTTGAAGATATACACACGTATATCGGACCGTTTCACATACTTCAGGGCGTCACGTTCGAGGCTGAAGACGATAAGGCGACGATACTTCTGGGCAGAAACGGTGCCGGTAAGTCAACCGCGCTCAGAAGCATCATGGGCATGGCGCCAGCCAGATCGGGCAAAATCCTCTTCAAAGATCAGGACATCACGAAGCTGCCTCCGTTCAAAATCGCAAGAATGGGCGTCGCATACGTCCCTTCGAGGAGAAGAATATTCAGTTACTTAACAGTTGACGAAAACATAAAGCTTGCATTCCGAGGCCAGAAATCCAGCTACGAAGACAGGCTCAGCTTCGTTCTCAACGTCTTCCCAGACTTGAAAGAGGCCATGAAAATGAAAGCGCGCCATCTCAGCGGCGGACAGCAGAAGATGCTCCTCGTGGCAAGAGCTTTGATCAATGAGAATGAACTCATGCTCGTCGACGAACCAACGGAGGGGCTGAGCCCGCTTCTCGTCAAAAAGTTTACAGAAACCTTCGTCAAGCTGAAGGAGCATGTTCCCTTCATTTTGGTCGAACAGAACTTCAGACTTGCTAGCCAAGTCGGAGATGTCTGCTATATTCTTGACATGGGCAGAATCGTCTATAAAGGCTCAATGCAGGAAGTGGCTCAGAGCAAGGAACTGCTCAAGCGACACCTAGGAGTCACAGTCTGATCCCAGCATGAAATCACCATTGATTTTGAACGCTTTTCTCGGATGCGAAATTTTTAATATGAAGATTGAATACTAATATCGACGTTAACCGAGGAGAAAGCAGCCTTTGCCTCGAGTCGAAGTCAATGGTGTACAGATAAACTATATAGTCGAAGGAGACAGCCCTACAGCATTAATCTTTATCCACGGGCTGGGCGAGTACCTTGAAAGCTGGAAGAACCAGACAACCTTTTTCTCAAAGGACTACAGAGTTGTTGCCCTCGATTTGAGGGGACACGGCAAATCGGCGGTTCCTAAGAAAAGAATAGAAATAGGAGACTTCGCAGCAGACGT
>CAYGYP010000180.1:0-4660 GCA_964354115.1 uncultured Candidatus Bathyarchaeia archaeon
TACTTTGAACCAGAAAGTCGACCTCAACGCCGTTGTCAAGGGCTATCCAGGAGTAGAATATCGTCCAGAACAGTTCCCAGGACTGGTATTCAGGCTGAAGAGACCAAAAACGGCCACTCTGATCTTTAACTCTGGGAAAATGGTTTGCACGGGTGCGAAGTCGGAAAAAGAAGCCCGCACAGCCGTTATGAAGGTCATCAAAGAGCTGAAAAAAGGCGGAATAATCACCATCAGCAAGCCAGAACTGAAAATACAAAACATCGTCGCTTCCGCAAGCTTGGGCGGGATGATAGACTTGGAAAAGGCTGCCTACACCCTGGGAAAAACGATGTATGAACCAGAACAGTTCCCAGGCTTGATCTACAGAATGGACGAGCCCAAAGTGGTCATACTGTTATTTGCAAGCGGAAAACTTGTCTGCACGGGAGCAAAGAAAGAACAAGATGTTTATGAGGCAGTGCATAAACTCCATGGAATATTGGAGGAGCAGAACCTCATATTCTACGAGTGACCCATCTTACCGGTTAATCTCAGCTCTTTTTCTGCCTATCCTTGACCTGTTTCAGAATGGTTTTCATTTGTAGCTCATCTATCGTCCCAAGTTCACTCAATGTGCTGGCTATTTCGCTGATACTAAGCAACTCGTGAAGTTTGATCCCAAGTTTCCCAAGCTTTTTCCTTCCGCCTTCTTGCCTGTCTATCAGTACGACAGCATCGTTCACGATTCCTCCCTCCGCAGTCACTGCCCTTGCTGCTTTTTCCAAGGACAATCCAGTTGTTATCAGGTCATCGACTGGCAGAATACGGTTTCCCGGCGCAAGAACGCCCTCTATTCTTCTCTGTCTTCCATGAAGACGAACGCCTTTGCGAGTGTAAAGGAAGGGTTTACCTATTTCATACGCGATTAAGGCTGCAAAAGGTATGCCCGCAACTGGAATACCGGCGATTCTGTCGAAATTCTTCTCCCCTACTTCATCTCTTATGAACTGCACATAGAAGCTGCATATTTTTTGAAAAGCGTCTGGGAAGCTTGGAACTATGCGCAAGTCTATATAGTATGGGCTTATTTTTCCGCTGGTCAGTTTGAAGGCTCCAAACTGCAAGGCACCTATTCTGTTTAGAATCTTGCAGAGTTCAACCTTGACAGCTTCGTTCCTGCTATTGTCCATAGGCATTTTCTCACTTCCTTTTCGAAACTTGATAGATTTTTCCCACATCCGGAATCAGACATGTGATTTTCGGCAGATCCTTCTTCAACAGCTCGGCGAATCTCTTCTGATCCGCGGTTGAGCCTGTGTGATATGGAACGGCCACTTTGGGTCTTGTCAATCTGGCAATATCAACCCCTGTCTCAGGTGAAGCGCTGGGTGCGATTCCAACTGTACAGAAAACAACATCGAATTTTTCCTTCTCGCCCATAGTTGCCATCTCTGGAAACGGTAGACTGTCCGCTGTGTGGAAGAATTTGACTCCATCCTCGCTTGTGATTATGAAGGATACTGGGGTCGCCGCTGGGGGATGATTGCTTTTCCCAACTTTCACGGAAACTTCACCGATCTTGACTTCCGAGCCAGGTTGGACCTCCTGCAATTTTTCTGGAAGGATCAGGTTTCGCAGTCTTCTTGTAGATGTGGAGTCAGCCACAACCCTGCATTGCGTTAACTTGCATATTTCTGAAACAAGAGCCTGATCCAAATGGTCGTAATGTTCATGGGTAATCAATATCGCATCGACATTCCTGAAGTTTCGAGCTTTAAGATCCACCGGGTCTATGACTAATGTTTTCGACGGGGTCTTCAGCGTTATGCCAGCATAACGATTAAACCACACGAAGAAAACCTCATTTTTTGCAGGAGTTTTTTCAATCGACATACCTATCTCCTCACAGCACACAATTATGTCAGTCGCATGTTAAAGAACTTGTGATGGCTTCCAGTCACGGGCTTGATAACGCTTAATAGTTCCCGCTTGCGTGAGTCAATATCCAAGTGACTCGTAATGGTTGATGTTTGGCTCCCCTATGGCAAGACTGAGATCTGCGTTAGAGTTCCAGCAAGAAATTTTCTAGGTTCGATTGAACCTAAGGAAAAGCCCTCGGTGCCAGATGGCAGGGCTGAGGTCGCGAGGGCTTTGAAAGAACCTATTGCCTCTAAGAGGTTAGGCGAGATCGTAAAACCTGAAAGCAAAGTTGCCATAGTGGTGGATGATGCTACAAGACAATCACCAAGCCACCTTATGATCTCACCTCTGCTTGAGGAACTGAACGCTTCAGGCGCAAGAAATGAGAACGTTACCATTGTTTTTGGCTGTGGAACACATAGGCCTGTAAGACGGGAAGAAGCAGCTTTGCTTTTGGGTGACGACGTGACTAGCCGCGTGAAATCAGTAAGCCACGACTGCAAGGCTCAGGATCTGGTCTATGTCGGCACGACGCAGAAGCACGGAACAAAGGTCAATCTGAACCGAGCCTTTGCTGAAGCTGACATCAAGATCCTGACAGGCGACGTGTGCTTTCATTACTTTGCAGGGTATGGTGGGGGAAGAAAAAGTGTTTTGCCAGGTGTTTCAGGCGAAGAGACGATAAAGCACAATCACAGTATGATTCTGGAAGGAAATGCAAGGACAGGCATGCTAGATGGAAATCCAGTTCACGAAGATATGGTTGAAGCTGCAAGGATGGCCGAGGTTGACTTCATTCTGAACGTTGTGGCCAATAATAAGGGTGAAATTGTCAAAGCTTTTGCTGGAGATTTGGAGCAGGCTTTCTTGGAAGGGGTTAAGATTGTTGATGAAATGTACCGTGTAACAGTGGACAGGAAAGCGGACATAGTTGTTGTCAGCCCGGGCGGTAGCCCTGCAGACATGAACCTTTTCCAAGCCTACAAGGCCGTTGACAATGCGTTGCAAGTGGTCAAGCGTGGAGGCGTAATAGTCTTGATAGCCGAGTGCCCAGAAGGCCACGGAAATCAGGTGTTCTATGAATGGATGGTGAAATTTGGCGATTTGAAGACGGTTGAACGAGAGATCAGGCGCAATTTCGTGCTGGGTGCGTACAAGGCATACTACTTGCTGAGAGCGTTGCAAAACCATCAGATAATTCTGGTTTCATCAACGCCTGACTATTACGCGTCGAATATTTTCAAGTTGAAGACAGCAAGAGCCATAAATGACGCTTTGAACGAAGCTTTCAATATTGCTGGAAGAAATGCTAAAGTGTGGACGATACCGTATGGCAACTATACCTTGCCCGAGGTCAAGGCAGTTGAAGAGCCTGGCGCTACGATGATCAGTCAAGAACAGAAAAGTGTTTAAACAGCCTTGAATTCATGCTTCAAAACAAGTCAGGATGAAAGCCTTGCAGGAAATCTACAACCTTCGAAAGTTCAACGTGAATGACTTGCAGAGCGTTATGCAGATAAATCGGTCTTGTCTTCCTGAAAACTATACGGACTTCTTCTTTATTGACTTGTATCGCAGGTTTCCTGAGGCCTTCATTGTTGCTGAGGAGAATGGCCAGGTCGTAGGCTACACAATGTGCAGAATTGAGGTCGGACTGTCCGGTCTCGGTCTGAGCGGCTTGGTCAAGAAGGGCCACGTTGTATCAGTAGCCGTAATGCCCCAGCATAGGCGCCGTGGTATCGGGGAGGCTCTAGTTACCAAAGCCATGGAAGCCATGAAGCTCTATAATGCCAAGCAGTGTTACCTGGAGGTCAGAATCAGCAATGACGAAGCAATAGGGCTTTACAAGAAGCTTGGTTTTGAGGTCACTCGCACGAACCACGGATACTACGCTGACGGCGAAGGTGCATACGTGCTGACGAGGAAGCTATAGGGTAACGGTGCAACTCGGATTTTCAGAGTATTTGAGGTATGAGAAGCTCTATGTTTGCCTAGGCTGTCGTGCAGTTGCACCGTTTGCTGTAGCAATGATTGCAGTTATGCGAGTCGCAAGTTAGATTCGTGTTTGTTCTGCCTTTTTGCTTGCAAAGTTTATTGCCTGAAGCATTGATTTGCCGAGGCCGAGAAGGCCTAGAAGCATTGCGATTACAAGAAATAGGCGTAGATCCACCATCAGAACCACGCCTTGGTAAGTCATGCTTACAGTTGCGCTGTTTAGGGAGAAAATGAGGTACGCAACCACAAACAGGGAATTAGCGACGCCGAAGAAGTGTTGGCAGACAGTTCCGGCCGAAAGCTCGCCAACGATGATCAGTGTGATGTATACGACCACGAAAGTCTGGATAGACTGCTGTAATGCCGGGATCATCGAAGCTATTGGTGCCAGAAACAGCCAACAAACATGGTACACGATGTAGAAAGCAACCACCTTCGCAGCTGCCTTTGACGCTTTGAATATGATTTTTCGAAGGCCAGTTTTAGAATAGTCTTTCTCGCTAGCCATATGGAATCACCACTGGGCCGTAGTTGAACAGGCCCATTTGGAGTCTGAGTTCAAACCATCCAGCTCGGGTAACCGACGAAGTCACAGCGTAAAGCCCGACGTTTCCATTATAATGTGAATGCTGCGGGGCTTCAATATCGATTCGGCCGGATCCGACAAGTTCGTTAGTGCCGTTGTACATGCATATTTGGGCCTCGCCTGTGATGTCAACCGTCGCGTGATTATCGAAGCTTATAGGTACGATGACTTGCATGTGAG
>CAYGYP010000181.1:0-4653 GCA_964354115.1 uncultured Candidatus Bathyarchaeia archaeon
ACTCTACCGTTTCGTCAATCTGCCTCCCGGAGTCTACAAGATTGTTTTTTCTCTCGAGGGTTTCCAGAAAATCGAGCGGATCAACGTCAAGGTCAGTGTCAGAGGGACCATAACCGAAGATATCATCATGAAACAGGCCACGCTCGAAGAGTCTGTGACCGTTAAAGCGCAATCTCCCGTCGTGGATGTGACGAATTCCGGGTTGTCCACAAACTATGACCGCGACCTTCTCGAAAAGATCCCTTCAGGGCGGTTTTCCTTTTTGGACGTTGTGAAGCAGACTCCTGGCATCATCACCGAGTCTGGATACGGAGGCGATTCGCTGATGAGCGCGTTTGGCTCCAATAACGAATCGAACTCCTTCCAGATCGACGGCTTAGATATCACCAACCCTCGGATGGGTGATACGTATCTTTTTCCCAATCAGGACCTTTTCATCGAAGTCGAGGTTTCCGGTATCGGGGCTCCTGCGGAGTACGGGAGCTTCACGGGGGCCGTCGTCAATATTGTGACCAAATCCGGCGGGAATGAATACTCGGGAAGCTTGAGTTATTACGGTCAGTTCAAAGGGACTACGGGCGACAACAATCCCGATAAATACAATCCCCAAACGGGAGAGGGCTTTTATTCTTTCGAGCGGCACAGGTTCCTGGATGCCGCCTTGACTCTAGGCGGTCCGGTCCTTAAGGACAAGCTCTGGTTCTTCGGGTCCGCTAACGTTACCCGCAACGATGCGACAAGCTGGAAGGAAGATCCCGATTTCCATTCGGCGACCACGGAAGATAACTACTTGTTGAAACTTTCTTCGCTGATCACTAGCCAGCATAGGTTGGTCGGTGCCATAGCCTATCGGGATTGGTCTTATCCCGAAGTTCCGACACCGTATCTCACGCAGGAAGCCACTCGTCTTTGGCGGACGAAAATCCCGAACTGGAACTTGATGTACACATGGCTCATCAGCGGGAGCACATTCTTGGAGTTGAAGACGTCAGGCTACAGCAGTCAGGATGACGGGCTCAATCAATACGGTTCCACTCTCGATGATCCCGTTCATATTGATATGAGCACGGGAGTCTATTCGAACGCACCTTTATGGCCCTATTACGCCTATTATTCCAGATTCCAGGCCCATGCCAGCGTCTCCCATTTTGCCGATGATTTTCTCGGCGGGGATCATGAACTCAAAATGGGAGTTCAGTTCAACAGGGGCGAGCAGGGATCGATCTGTGGCTATAGCGGAGGAAAATTCTATTACGATTCCGCGGGATACCCCTACTACCTTTATGCTCAGCAGCCCTTCTATTATGGCGGCCAGGTGAATACGACCGGTCTTTTTTTTGATGACTCTTGGAAACTGGGCAGCCGCCTGACCGTCAATCTGGGGCTCCGCTATGATCGGCATAGGGGTAGCATTCCGGCCTTCGATCTCTGGGACGGATGGCATCAGGTGCCGGGAGAAAAGACCGCGGAGGTGAAGGACCTGATCACCTGGAACACCGTTTCTCCCCGGATCGGGTTTGCCCTCCAGCTGACATCGGACCAAAAGACGATCCTCAAAGGCAGCTACGGCCGCTATTACGATCCGCTCTTTGTGGGCACCTATGAGTGGCCAGGCCCCAACAATACCGATTGGGCCGCCTACTATTGGACGGGAGCGGACTGGGAAAGGTATGACTTCGTCCAGGCATCTTGGGGCTGGTCGCTCGACCCCAATCTGAAGGCCCCTTACGGGGATCAAGTTTCCATTGGCTTGGAAAGAGAAATTCTCCCAAATTTTTCCGTGTCCCTGCTGGGCGTTTATAAGAACCAGAAGAATGCGATCGCCTTGGACAACCAGGGAGGGATTTTCGAGTACGTCCCAATGATTTCCCCTGATAACAATCAGACCTATATGGTTTACAACCAGCTCAATGTTGGGGAGAGCAAGTATGTCCTCACCAATCCCAAGGACTTTGGGCAAAAATACAGAGGCCTTGTCCTGAGTTTGAACAAGCGCTATTCCAACAACTGGCTCCTCAATTCTTCGTTGACGTGGTCGAAGTCAGATGGTCTGACGACGATCTCTCCGAGCACGGGTACACGGCAGCTTGGGATTATCTCCGAGACATCCTATCATACCGGGAAGGACCCCAACGACTGGACGAACGCAAGAGGGCTGATGCAGTTCGACCGGACCTGGGTTTTTAAGCTTCAATTCAGCTATACGTTGCCTTGGGATATCTTGGCCAGCGTGAATTTTCAATACATGACGGGCAGGCCCTACACCTCCAGAGTCCAGGTCTATCCCGACCAGGGTCGCCAAAGGATACTGGCTGAGCCGCGGGACGGCAAGAACAGGTTCGATCGGTTGAGCATGCTGGACATCAGGATGCAAAAGACCTTTCCGATTTATCGGAAGGTCAGATTCAGCGCCATCTTTGACATCTTCAACGTTTTCAATTCGGATACGTTCATCGGTTATGAGAGTTTTGACCAGTGGTCCGAACTTTACTTGAGCCCCTCATCGCTTCCCATGCCCCGGCGGCTCCAGGTCGGATTAAAGATGGAATTTTAGGGCCGGCCTGGTCTCTAATTGAACATTCGGAGGATTGTTTCTTTCCACTCCCTTTGGCGGAGGAGCTTTCCGTTTTCGGAGATATAACGGGTCACGGTCACGAAGAAATTCTGGGCATCGGATTGGACTTCAAGACTGGTCTTGAATTCGATGGTCCGCCCCTCCGTATCGATACGATGTCCGGCTTCCCCGGAAAACCTGGATTCTGCGGGCTTCCGATCGTTGGTTTCATAATAGTTTCTTTCCCACGAATGATAGCGGCTTCCCTTGATCTCGGAGTCCCCATAGCCTTTCCATTCGACGCTGGTTTTTGTCGTCCATAGATCGCGCTTCCATTCGTAAAAGCCCTGGGGCCAGGGAGCGCTTCCGAGATGACGGATATCAGTGCGTCTCTCGCGGGGTTCGGGCGCCCGGAAGGCCGGGGCTTTGCGTTGGACGTTGGGGATCACGGGGAGCTCCAGGCGAGTATTGTCGCCCCCGAGATAAAGCTTCGTCGTCATCGGATACGGAGTCGGCCAAGTCATCGGAAACAAAGAATTGGAAACAGCCAGGCGGACCCGGTGTCCGGGCTTGAACGTCCAGGTCGTAAAGTGCATCTCAAAATCAAGGTCATAGATTTCGCCGGGGACGAGTGCCTCCGGCTTGAGCCGGGAATTCCGCTGGGAGCCATTGAGGAGTTTGCCGGTGACCAGAGAAACTGAGCCGTCCGGCTGGACATCCTCGAGTCTGGCCACCCAGTGCGCCAGGGGAGCGTCGGCAGAAACGCGCAAGCGGACGCGCGGGAAGCCGGCGATTTTAAAGCTCGACTCGACCGTTCGGCTGTCAAAGACCAAGCTCCCGGCGTCGTCCGGTCGCATGTCGCCGGTCGGCTCTCCCCACCATAGTCCGGTCTGGACGCCATAGCTTGGCACGTAGCGAAGAGACTCTATGGTCTGTTTTGCGGGCTCGTTCTTGAGTTCGCGATATTCTGAAGGGAAATAGCTTTGCCAACTCGTCCCGGGTATCGGCCAGGTTTCGGAGATCCAATGTCCGGGTGTTGTCTCGAGCGCCGCATCGGGACCATGCCCTTCCCGTATGAATAGAGCAAGAGGGGCGTCGCTCATGATCCCCGAATCCTGGTCCTTGAGCCAGTAATCCCACCAGCGTACTGCCTCGTGCCGCCATTCGTAGTTTGGCCCCGGCACCCCGTTGTCCGGCCAATCGTGCTTATAAGGACCGAGGGCCGCTCGGATGGGGACCTTCATATTCTCAAGCATCCGGGGAATGCTGTCCCGGTAGCCATCCAGAAGACCGCCGATGAGATAGCAGGGAATGCGGATCTTGTCGTATTGCCAGCGCAACGAGTTCTTCCTCCAGAACTCACCGTCGAGCTGGTTTTTTGTGTAGGTGAGAAACCAGGGATAATGATTGAAACGATCGCGGAAGTAGGCTTCATCCAGCGGGTAATTTGGCGATTGAGGATAGGTGTTTGTGTTGTCCATGGAAGGCATGAACTGGTCACAATGAAAAGCGCCGTCCATATGATGGACATCATCATGGAAAAGGTCGTCAGTGGCCTCGGTGGCCAGGATTGCCTTCAAAGCCGGAGGCTGGCGCATGGCCACTTGAATGCTGTTGAAACCGCCCCAGGATTTTCCCCACATCCCAACACGTCCGTTGGAGTCGGGCCGTTCGGAAAGCTGGTCGATGATATCGCAGGCGTCATCAAGCTCCTGTTCCGAATATTCCCGATCGGGAACGGCCCCTTCGGACGAGCCCGTCCCCCTGATGTCCGCTCGCACCATGATATAGCCGCGCCGGACAAAGTAAGCATATTGAGAATACGTGCCTCCATACCCGGAATCATCTTTTCGATAGGGGAGGAATTCAAAAAGCACGGGGAATTTCTCTCCCGGCGCGCGTGGAGTGGGCTTGAAAATTGTCACTGAGACCCGTGTTCCATCCTTCATGGTCAACCAGTTATTCTCAATGATAAAGTCATAGACAGGGGCTGAAAGTTCGGTTTTGGTTTTCGCCGGGGTTTGGCAAAAAATAAGAGGCGGCAGGGCCAATAATATTGTCATTGAATATGCAAAGAACAAGTTTTTTCGGGTTTTCAT
>CAYGYP010000182.1:0-4640 GCA_964354115.1 uncultured Candidatus Bathyarchaeia archaeon
ACCGCCGCCTCGCTGGCGGCGGCCATCGCGGCCTGCTGGGTGCCGATTGTCGGGCCAATGATCGGGGCAGCACTGGCGGCTGTGATGTTTGTGTTGTTCGGGGGTAAATAGATTTTTTTGTTAACTTTGGCTAGAATCCCGGAGAAATAGAAATAAAATTATTCTATCATGAATAGGCTATCCTTTTGGCATTTATTCTTAAAAATCTTATTTTCAGTGGTGATGGTTTTAACAACCTGCACATTAAGTGCTCAAACTCCCACAATCACCTCATTTACACCAACCTCCGGTCCAGTTGGCACGACTGTGACCATTACCGGAACAAACTTTGATGTAACCCCAGCCAATAATATTGTATGGTTTGGCGCGGTTCAGGCAACAGTTACTGCTGCATCAGCAACTGATCTTACCGTTGTTGTACCAACTGGGACAACATATCAACCGATTACAGTAACAGTTAACGGACTAACTGCTTACTCAGATGCCCCTTTTAATGTTAACTTTTCAAGCACGAAAATTATTGATGCAACAGCCTTTGCCACAAAGGTTGACTTCACCACAGAAGTTAATCCTAGTGACATTGCTATTGGGGATATCGATGGAGATGGCAAACCGGATTTAGTCGTTACAAACGCTGCCAGCAGTATTATTTCAGTCTATAGGAACACCAGTAGTTCCGGTTCAATTACAGCAGGCTCATTCGCCTCAAAGGTTAATTTCACCACAGGTTCCAATCCAAGAGGTGTTATCATTGGTGACATCGATGGAGATGGGAAACAGGATTTAGTGGCTGTAAATTTTAATAGCAATTCGGTTTCTGTCTTTCGGAACACCAGCACTTCAGGATCCATTACATCAGGCTCATTCGCTGCAAAGGTTGACTTCTCAACAGGAATAAATCCAATGACTGTTGCGATTGGAGATCTGGATAAGGACGGCAAACCTGATTTAGCCGTTGCAAACTGGGGTAGCAATACTATTTCGGTCTTAAGAAACACAAGTACATCTGGGTCCCTTACAACCGGTTCATTCGCTGATAAGGTTGACTTTGCGACAGGAATTTATCCATATTCCGTTGCTATTGGGGATATCGATGGAGATGGTAAAATTGATTTAGTAGTAACAAACGAATTCAGCAGCACGGTTTCTGTATTAAGGAACACCAGCACATCCGGATCAATTACTGCCGGTTCCTTCGCTGACAAGGTTGACTTTACAACAGGAATGAATCCACGTGGCGTAGCTATATGTGAAGTCGATGGAGATGGCAAACCAGACCTGATTGTAACAAACGATGGTAGTTATTTTGTTTCGGTATTCCAGAATACGAGTACCACTGGCTCCATTACAGAAGCCTCATTTAGCGACAAGATTGACTTAACAACGGGAAATACTCCACGGGGAATTGCCACTGGTGACATGGATGGGGATGGCAAACCGGATCTGGTCGTTACAAACTATTACAATAATACTGTTTCTATTTTCAGGAATATTTGCACTGCCGGTTCAATTACGGCAGGCTCTTTCGCAATGAGTGTTAACTTCATTTCCGGATCTACAGCATACAATGTAGCTGTTGGTGACATCGATGGAGATGGCAAATCAGACCTGGTTGTTGTAAACTTTTCGAGCAATATGGTTTCGGTTCTTCGGAACACAATACCTGCGCCCGTGCCACCTGTTATTACCTCCTTTACCCCAACATCTGGTCCAATTGGCACGGTTGTGACCATTATCGGAACAAACTTTAGCGCAACAGCAGCAAATAATATTATATGGTTCGGCGCCGTTCAGGCAACGGTTACCGCAGCCACTTCGACTTCGCTCAGTGTCACTGTACCAATTGGAACAACCTACCAACCCATTACTGTAACAGTTAACGGATTAACAGCCTACTCAAGATCACCTTTCAATGTAACCTTTCCAAGCTCACATGTTATTGATGCAACAGCCTTTGCCTCGAGGGTTGATTTCACTTCAGGAACGTTTCCCTGGTCTGCTACCATAGGGGATGTTGATGGTGACGGTAAGCCGGATTTAGCCATTACAAACAGTACAGGTAATACGATTTCAGTCTATAGGAACACCAGTACCTCCGGTTCCATTTCAGCAGGTTCATTCGCCACTAAGGTAGATTTCACCACCGGAACGTCTCCATACGGTATTACCATTGGTGACATCGATGGGGACGGCAAACAGGATTTAGTAATTGCAAACGGTGGCGGCAATCCGGTCTCGATATTCAGAAACACATGCACCACAGGTTCAATTACAACAAGCTCGTTTGCTGCCAGAATTGATTTCCCTGCCGGGGGGGGGCCGGCACTAAATGTTGCCATTGGCGATATCGATGGAGACGGTAAACCGGATATGGTCGTTCCAAACTGTTACAGCAATACGGTTTCTGTTTATAGGAATACCAGCATGCCTGGATCCATCTCAGCAAGTTCATTCGCCACTAAGGAAGACTTCTCCACTGAAACTTGTCCAACATCCATTGCTATTGGTGATATCAATGGTGATGGCAAACCGGATATGGTCGTTCTACAAGAGAACAGCAATACGGTTTCCGTCTATAGGAATACCAGTATCCCTGGATCCATCACAGCAAGTTCATTTGCAGCTAAGGTTAACTTCACTACCGGAACAAATCCAAATAGTGTCGCTATAGGTGACATTGATGGGGACGGCAAACCGGATCTGGTAATTGCAAACAGAAACAGCTATACGGTCTCGATATTCAGAAACACATGCACCACAGATTCAATTACGACAAGCTCTTTTAATGCCAGAATTGACTTCCCTGCCGGGGGGGGGCCGGAAGATGTTGAAATTGGCGATATCGATGGAGACAGCAAACCGGATATGGTCGTTTCAAACATTAACAGTAATACGGTTTCTGTCTATAGGAATACCAGTATCCCTGGATCCATCACAGCAAGTTCATTTGCAGCTAAGGTTGAATTCACTACCGGAATGACTCCAAATGGTATTGCCGTTGGGGACATAGATGGGGATGAAAAACCGGAACTGGCTATTGTAAACTTTGGCAGCAGTACCGTTTCAGTACTTCGGAACACAATATCTGCACCGGTGCCACCGGTTATTGGCTCCTTTACCCCAACCTCCGGACCAATTGGCACTGCCGTGACCATTACAGGTTCAAACTTCAGCACAACTGCAGCAAATAATATTGTATGGTTTGGCGCGGTTCAGGCAACGGTTACGGCAGCCACAGCCACACAGCTAACGGTAACAGTGCCAACCGGGGCAACTTATCAACCAATTACCGTAACAGTCAACGGATTAACTGCCTGGTCAAGCGCTCCATTCACTGTAACCTTCCCGGGTACACACATTATTGATGCAACAGCCTTTTCACCAATAGTTAACATAACAGCGGGAACGGATCCGGAAGGCATTGCCATTGGTGACATTGACGGGGACGGCAAACCCGATATGATAGTTACCAATACTGCCATGAATACTGTATCAGTCTATAGAAATAGCAGCACCTCTGGTTCAATTTCGACAAGTTCATTTTCTGAAAGAGTGGATTTAATTACCGGAATGAATCCAAATGCTGTTGCCATCGGAGATATGGACGGAGACGGTAAACAAGATATTATTGTCGCAAATCAATCAGGGAATACTGTTTCAATCTACAGGAACATAAGTATACCTGGTCCTCTTTCGTTAGGTTCATTCGATACAAGGACTGACCTGCCTGCAGGAAACAATCCATACGGAGTTGCCATCAGTGACATTGACGGAGATGGCAAACCGGATCTGGCAATTACAAACTATAACAGCACCTTTGTTACTATCTACAGGAATATAAGCACTCCAGGATCCATAACAGCTGGCTCATTTACCTCCAGGTTTGACTTCACCTCTTCAATGAATCTGCAGAGTATTGCAATGGGGGACATCGACGGAGACAATAAACCGGACATGGTTGTTCCAAACTGGTACAACAATACTGTCTCAGTCTACAGGAATACCAGTACTACAGGCTCTATTACAGCAAGTTCATTTGCCGACAAGGTTGACTTCACTACCGGAATGAATCCGCTTGGCGTTGTCATCGCAGACATTGACGGAGACGGTAAACCGGATCTGATTGTTGCGAATTATATGGATAATTCCATGTCTGTATATCGTAATAAAAGCATCCCCGGATCTTTCACATCTGACTCATTCGACCCCAGAATTGACTACTATTCGGGAGGAGCAGGTAATGTTGCCATCGGGGATATTGATGGAGACAGTAAACCAGATCTTGCTTTAAAGAATTCAGGTAATACAGTTTCAGTGTTTAAAAACCTAAGCAATCCGGGATCTATCGTGGTAGGCTCATTCTCTACCAGGATTGAATTCACAACAAGCGGGGGTTCCTCTGAGATTGCGCTTGGTGATCTGGACCTTGATGGTAAACCCGACCTGGTTTTTGCAAATGGAGCAAGTAGTTTCATTTCCATCCTCAGGAATAAAATATCTGAACCCTTACCCCCGGTTATCACCTCGTTTACACCGACCAGCGGACCAATCGGCACAACTGTGACCATTACCGGAACAAACTTCAGCACAACCACTGCAGAAAACATTATATGGTTTGGCGCCGTTCAGGCAACAGTTAC
>CAYGYP010000183.1:0-4627 GCA_964354115.1 uncultured Candidatus Bathyarchaeia archaeon
TACAAAATCGTGGTAATATTTTTTGGACTGCCCATAGTTTCTAAATTTCTTTAATTTGCTTGCCAGTTCTTCATTGTTTGTGACCAGCATGCCCCCATCGCCATAGGCGCCAAGATTTTTGGTGGGATAGAAACTGAAACATCCAATGTGGCCTATGCCGCCCACTTTTGTATTCTTGTATTCTGCGCCGTGAGCTTGGCACGCATCTTCTATTATATATAAATTATGTTTCTTTGCGATTTCTATGATTGAAGCCATATCTGCGGATTGGCCATAAAGGTGAACAGGAATTATTGCTCGTGTTTTATCGGAGATTTTGGTTTCCACTTTTGACACGTCTAGCAGGTACGTTTCAGGTTCAATATCAGCAAAAACAGGTCTAGCGCCGTTTCTGGTGATGGCATCTACTGTGGAAATCATGGTATGAGAAACTGTTATAACTTCGTCGCCGTTGGAGATTCCGAGAGCTTTAACAGCTAAATAGAGCGCATCAGAACCAGAATTAACGCCTACTCCAAATTTTGTTCCAACGTATTTTGAAAACTCTTCTTCAAATTTTTCAGTTTCTTTCCCGAGGATATACCAGCCGCTTTTTAAAACTCTCTGGATTGCTTCTAACGTTTCTTCTCCCATTTCTGCGTGCTCTCTTTTAAAATCAATGAAAGGTATCATGTCTTACTCCAGCCACTTTCTATGCGTTCTGTACATCTATAGTGATAATTGATAAAAATCATGCATAACAGCTCTTGCCCCAAAACCTTCTTTATGCATTATTAGACCAACGTTTAATACTTGCCCGAGCTTTTCAGTAGAAATTCCAAAATCAAAGTATCTTTTCTCCTTGTAGCAATCGTGGATGAGATAGGCAAAGACCAGTTCTAGTGCTCCGAGGTCTCGACCTTCGTTGGAATTAGCTATATACTGGGCATGTGCAACGTTTCTGCTTTCATATAGTATTACACCTGCTAACATGGCATCGTTCTTGTGGGATGCAAAAAGTTTTATATTATCGGGAAATCGGCTTGCCAAAAGCTCTATTTCCTCAGGAGTGTGAACAGGTTTCACTCCGTGTCGTTCTACCAATACTTCTTCAACTATTCGCATGAATGTTCTAAAATCATAGTTTCTTCTTACAACCAAATTGTTTTTCTGAGCCTTCTTTATAGCGCGTGTCCTGCTTTCGTCAAATTTCAGCTTTGAAGGCACATATATGGACGATGTAACATTTCTTCCAATTAGCTCGGCGTTGTAACGAAATAAAGCGTACAAATCTTCGTCTGCTGGAATTGAATGGTATATGTATGGTATAGCCTTATACATTATCTTAGTTACACCTTCTTCTTTACAGTGTTTAGCAAGTTTCTCGAAAATTTCCATAATGATGGGAATTTTCATGTCGTAACCTGATATTATTCCACCAAAAGTTAGACCCTCATGACTGTACAAAGTATCGTTTTTTATGTTTGCGGGCAATAATCCTATCACCTTTCCGTTTTTGAAGAACAAGAGGGAATGATCGCGAAATCTGTCAGAATGGTACTCCATATAGTCCCTATAGAATAGAAAAACGCCGTTTTTTGAATGTTCCACAAACGAATCCCAGAGTAACTGATGCTCTGGAGAATATTGGGCAACTCTTATTTTGTCATTCATTATGCTCATTCTTCTTTCAAGACAGCATATCCAATGCTCATTTTCCCTTTTGCTGAAATACTGTTTAGGTAGTTTCCGTTGTAAAACAGATATGTTTTTCCGTGAACTTCTAAAATACTTGGATAGCAGATTATGCCTGAATGCCAAGCGCTACTTGAAGTGTCTATGCCAACTACTTCATCTTTCCTGATCCAACACTTGCCGTCGTTTGATTCTGCATACTCTATTCTGTAGCCTTTTGACAGGTAACGTATCGAATAAAACATTTTGAACATGCCTTTGTCTTTCACGACAAAGGGTTTCGCCATACCGTATTCATCATCCTTCTTGAAGTCAAAACATAGCGCCCCATCTTTTCCCAAATTTGCAAAGTCACTAGATTCAAAATATTTTATCATATAAACTGGGTGTTCTCTCATATTGAAGTTTCTCCAACTTCCTCCGCCGTTGTACCACATTTTTCAGATAGAATTGTCATACATAACAAATGCTCCTCCCCTGAAAAACGGCTCGCTGTGGCTCCTTTCTACCACAGGAACTTCAGAATATCTTTTAAAACTGTAGCCATCGTCTTGGCTTATGGCGAGCCCTGTGGAGAGATAAAACTCTATCTTGGTGCCCTTTTGCAAGCCCACATAGTAGAGCAGTTTCTTGTCCTCATAATTAAGGATACAGCATGGCAAAACGCCGTTGTCGTCAAAAGTGCTAGGTCTGCCGACATCAAGAATAGGCGTGTCATAAATCCTCAAGATTTTGGAAGGATTATACGCGTCCACCTCACTGAAACCCACCCGCTCGATTCCATTGTCATCGCACGAGCTGGTGTAGATTCTTATAACCTTATCATTAATTAGCTCAGGTGTTGGAACCAGTGCATGATTCTTGACCCATTCTAGCGATCCATCGGGACAGTACACCATACCTTTCTTTATCTGTTTCATGTTTGCATCTCCTTGATTTTGAATGTTTCAAAACTACTCTTTTTAAGTGGTTTAGCTGGGTTACCCACATAGACTTTCTGCTCTTCAGTGTCCTTCAGAACTACCGCACCAGCACCTATGATACAATCCTTGGCAATTTTTATATCATTTTTAATGGTGCTATTTACTCCTAAAAAGCAATTCTCCCCAACTTCTACAAAGCCAGATATAACCACATGAGAAGATATGAAGCAATTATCCCTTATTATTGAATGATGTGCGATGTCATTGCCGCTCCAAACAATAACGTTGTTACCTATCTTAGCAAAAGGTTGTATAACATTTCCCTCAAAAATAAAACAGTTTTCCCCAATTTCGACGTTCCTCCAGACAAAGGCTCTTGAACTAATGTAAGAAATCACTGAAAATCCCTTAGTTTTAGCCTGTCTATACAATCTTGTCCTAACTCTATTCAGCTTAATATAAGTAATAGCGACGAAAATTTTATGTCCTTTTGGACTATATCGTTCTTCTAAATCCTCAAAAGGCACAACAGGTAACCCAAAAAGTTCACTTTTTTTAAGAAAAGCCTTCTCAACACTAAACGCCACGACTTCGTAATTAGTGTCGTAAGTAAAATACTCGTAAGCAATCTGAGCGAAAGCGCTGTCTCCCACTATTATTAATTTATCTTTGTTCATACGCCATCTCACGGCGACCGATTTTTTTCTTAGCCCGCCTTTCAGAATACTGCACATTCAATAGGAGTGTAATTATATCTTCGCATGTAAAGACCAGCATCTTAAGTTCTTTAAGGCTTTTTTATGAGCAGATCTTCTCTTCTATTCGCTATGGGAAGTTTTTCATCCTGTGGTAGCAAGTAGGTATCGAAACCAAAGTTTCGGTATCTTTGTAATATACCAAACACTATTCCATCATCAATCGTCTTATCTTCTATTATCATAAATTCGACTTTTGGCAACTCTTTCTTTCCAGTGAATTTTTGATGATATTCTACCCCAGATTTTGAGGAGAAGAACCTTTTCCTCTTCGAAACATTTGGTATATCGCCTATTAGCATTTCACCTCCATCTTTAAGTAATTCACAAGCCTTATCTATGAAACCAAAAATATTGGCTTCAAGAAAAACGTGATGTATGACACTATAAACAAGTATGGCATCCACTTTACTTCTATAATTTTCTAGAAGATCCACGCAATCTGGGAAGCGACAGGGAAACTTCTCAACAAACGACTTGTTTGGCAAAAGGGAAAGCATTTCATTGGAATCAACTAAAAGTAGCTTAGAATTATTTCTCTCGCAGAGTTCGATCATCTTAAATGCCAATTCACCACAGCCGCACCCTATATCAAGTATTACTTTGTCTTTTTCTCTTAGACTTTTCAGTTTCGATTTAATGTCTTTAAATATTGTCCTCTCGTATCCTTTTCTGTACGCCTCTGGAAAGCCTATTTTCTCATAACTTTTTAGTTTCTCGTCTTTTGCAAGTCTCTTGAAATCCTCAAAAGTCAAGAATTTGAACTTTTTATAATCTTTGTCCTCTTTGATTCTATTCATGATATTCAAAGTAATATTCAGAATTATTTATTAGTTTCTCATATCCTTTGTATCTAAACCGCCGCGTTTTCCCTTAAGTGGAATTTGAAGAAAAAGTTTTCCGAAATGAGAAATCAGTTCAGTTGCAATTTCTGATTCATCTTTGAAGGCAAATAAGACAATTTCATTAAATATCTTTTTTTCTAAAAAGTGTATCCTACATATCCCTTTCGAATCATGAAATTTTTTATGTCTCTCAATAAAGAGAAGACATTTGCGTCCTGTCATCTATTTACGTCACTATTTCGCTTTTTTCGTGCTATCTTCTTAAATGTTTCATAATCTCTTATGTAATCTTTTTCATCATATAGCGTGGACACCAGCGAAAGCGCTACAGAGTTAGACGAGAAATTCTCTAACTCTCTCCATATGCCCGGCGGAATATACAACCCATAATGTGGCCTATTTAGGAAAAATGATTTTCTGGTGAATCCGT
>CAYGYP010000184.1:0-4624 GCA_964354115.1 uncultured Candidatus Bathyarchaeia archaeon
CTTTGCCGTTAAGAATTATTTTGCCCTGTGTTATTCTGCCTGGGAACGGAACGAGACCTATCAGCGACAAGCCTAACGTGGATTTTCCTGAACCTGATTCTCCAACTACACCAAGCGTTTCAGACTTTTTTAGGGAAAAAGACAGGTTTTCAACTGCACGGATTTTTCCTCGTCTCGTCCAGTATTCCACAGTTAACGCGTCAACAGTCATCAACGATTGCGCCATATTTTCCCTTTTCACCTCACTCTTCCAGCTTCGGGCTCAACAGTTCGCTCAAGCCTTCACCCATTAAAGTGAACCCTAAAGCCAGCAGGATAATCAGCAAGCCCGGAAAGGTTATGACCCACCATGCGCCACTCGGCAGAAGCCTTCGCCCGCTTGTCAAGTCATAACCCCAGTCTGGAATTGTCGGTGGAAGCCCCATGCCAATGAAAGTTAGGCCTGCAGCGGTGAGTATGGCGTCAGCAAAATTTACTGTTGCAACCGCCACAATAGAAGGGACAATATTTGGCAAAATGTAACGTGAGAGAATCGTGCGCCTTCTGGCACCAGCCGCGTTTGCTGCCTCAACGTAAGGCACCTCTTTTATGCTAAGTACTAGGCTGCGAATTATCCTAAAGTAGGAAGGAACGTACACCACTCCGATGGAAAGAGCCATGTTAATGACGCCTCTGCCCAACACCAAAGCGATTGCTATGGCTAGAACCAAGCCGGGAAACGCGTAGACACTGTCCATAATAAGGCTGAAAAACTTGTCAACAGCGCCTCCAGTGTAAGATGAGAACAAGCCCAGCGGAACTCCTATGACTAGACAGACGATTACGGATAATATAGCGACCTGAAGCATTATTCCTCCGCCAGAGATAACTCTGCTAAGCATGTCCCGTCCCACATCGTCAGTTCCAAGGGGAAATTGGGAAGTCGGAGGCAACAGTGGGTGCCCAACATTAATTTTGGAAGGGTCATAAGGCGCAATCCAAGGTGAAACTATAGTCATTACAACGAGGACTGCCACTATAATTGCGCCAAAAATTACCAGCCAACCCGCCAAGCCTCTTTTAGCTAACGAGGAAAGCCCGGGCAGAAGACGCGAAAGCATGCTTTTCTTAATTTTTAGTTTTTGCATTTTCAAAACCTACAGGCGGATTCTTGGATCAAGGTAAGCATAAAGCAAGTCAATTGCAAGGCTCACAATGGAAACAAAAATGCCGAAAACAACCACCACCCCTTGAATAGCCGTGTAGTCTCGAAAGTTAATGCGATCAATAAGGTATCTTCCGAGACCCGGCCAAGAGAAGGTTGTTTCGGTCAACACGGCGCCACCTAAGAGCATAGCAAATTGCAGTCCCATCATTGTGAGTACAGGCAGGAAAGCGTTTCTGAGGGCATAGCTGTAAGTAACCGTGTTTTCTTTTAATCCCCTAGCCTTGGCTGCCGTTACGAAATCAAGTCTCAAGGTTTCAAGCATGTTGCTTCGCGTGAGTCTAATGAACACTCCGCACAGAACCAAACCCAAGGTTAATGATGGCAGAAACAGGTATTTCAGAGTTAGACCGAATTTGTAAAGGTTTCCTTCAAGAAGGCTATCTACCGTGAATAGATCAGTTGATAGGTGGAGTCCTCCACTTGATATGTAATACCATCCGAGTCCTGCCCAGAGAAGCCAGCCCGTTATGAAAAGTACAAGCGAAATAATGCGGTCTTTGCGGTTAAGCTTCTTGTGTTTTGTTTTTGCCACGACAACATATGCGCCTAGCAAAACTAGACCCGCTAAGGACGACAGAAGAAAATGAGTAATAAACCCGCCCGGTGGAACAGAAAGCGATATGTTCAATCCTGTTGGTTCCATTGTCGGAGCAATCCTTCCGCCTACAGGCAACCAGTGTAATCCAACCCCAAAAATCAATTGAAAAATCATGCCCAAGAAAAAGACTGGAATAGCATAGGTCACTATTCCGAATACTCGTATCACTTGGTCTTTGGGCTTATTGTACGCTTTTGAGGATTCTACGCCCAGAAATACTCCTATCAGAACTGCAATTATCATAGAACAAATTGCCAATTCTAACGTTGCAGGAAAAGCTGAAAAAATCTGTTGCGCCACAGGAGAATAATCCTGCATGGACAGGCCAAGGTCGCCTCTGAAAAGACCAACCACGTAATCGAAGTACTGCGCCCACAATGGCTTGTCAAGCCCCAATCTTATGCGCATCACCAGCATTGCTGGGGGGTTCTCCATTTTTTCAAAATGAAGCAGCACAGGATCACCCGGCAAAACTCGCAAAATCACGAATACAGTAGTAAGAAGAATGAATATCATGGGAATAGTGAGCAGAATCCTCGAAATGATGTAAGTGCGCAGCGTCATTCAGTTCACGTGTTCAATAGTATAAAAAAAGGGGATAAGAGTTTATGTGTTATTCCGTTGCGTAGAGTAGCCAGAGGCGCCAAGTTTGTGTGGCATCCAAGTAAACTCCCTGCACATTAGTCCTTGACACTGCGTAGGCGTAGCCTTGGTATACTGGGATTATCGGGCAGTCTTGTACCATGAGGTCGCTGATTTGCCCATACAAATTGGCTCTAGCTGTTTCAGTTGTGTTTCCTCGTGCCCATTCAATGAGCTGATCCATCTGCGCGCTAGCATAGTTGTGGTGTATCCACGATCCGCCTGAAGACTGCACAAATGGGTAGATGTAGTCATCTGGGTCAATGTAGTCTGGATACCAGCCTAGAATGTAAGCCTGCATTATCTCTTGTTGCCTTGCAGTTCTGTATGCTGCCCAGTCACGGCTTTCCAGAGTTACGCTGATTACTCCACTTTTTTCCAATGAATCCTTGAGCACTAATGCCTGCTGTGCGCTTTGCGGATAATGCCCTGAAGTTTCATACCACAATGTGAAAGCCAATTTATTATTTTCATTGTAGCCAAGCGGGGCTAAAAGTTCTTTCGTGTAGCTGTAGTTTGCGTCACCTAGAGTCTTGAACGCGTCGGTGTGCCCTAACATGCCAATGGGTATCATACTATAAAGTTCCTTAGCATCTCCTTGGAACACTGTCTGAACCAATTCTGTACGATTGATTGCAGCTGCGACAGCCTGCCTTATCTTCGCGTTGTTAAAAGGCGCATACTTCTCCTGCATGCACAAGTATTGAATGAGACCAGCGCCATTCCAAACCTTCAGATCGTTGTTTGACTTCATCGAAGTTATATCTGTGGAAGCGAGTTGTCTATAAGCAACGTCAACGTCTCCAGCCGTAATCGCCAGAGCCAAACCTGCGGAATCCGCGTAAAACTTTATCACAATGTTCTTAGTTTTCGGATAGTCCGAGCTTGCATCCCAGTAGTTTGGATTAGCCTCAAGCGACATTTCAGTGTCCTTTCCCGCGACCCTTGTCCAGCTCTTGAGCGTGTAAGGACCTAAACCCATCGGGTTGCTTCCCCTAGGATCACCATCCTTGTACACAACCACGTCTGAAATATTCCACGAAGTCCCAGCCATCGGAGCATACTTTGGATCAACAATGTATGAGCCTTGATACGCTATCAGAGACAGAAAAGCCCCAAACGGTTTCTTTAGATTGAATTCGACAACGTATGTGCTCACAACCGTGATGCTATCGATAAAGTCACTGTACCCAATACCCACAAATGATCCATCAGGATCAGCTATATCCATGCCCCTGTCAAAACTGTACTTAACGTCATCAGCGGTAAACCCTGTACCATCATCATACTTAACACCCTGCCTAAGATTGAAGGTCCAATGCAGCCCATCATCCGACACGCTCCAAGAAGTCGCCAATTGCGGAATAAAATCACTCTCGACGCCAGTTGCACCAGGTTTGTATGCGACCAACGGGCTGCCCAAGGCCTGTATTATCTCCAAACCGAAATAGTCGTAGGCTCGCGCCGGGTCTAGGCACGATTCCACCGAATCAGTTGTTCCCATTATCAACGTTTCCTTCACTTTGGTTTGAGGCGCCATCAGGAAATAGCCAGCAACTCCAGCGATGACTATCACTATAATTAGTACGCCGACGATAACCATTTTGCCAACTGCCTTTACATCTTTCATTTTCAACTTTTTCACCGCAGATTATTGTCTATGTCGTTGCAAATATAAGATTTTTCCAAAAATTGACGGCTAGAAACTACCTTAATTTATTAATGCATATTGAAAAGGCAACGCGGAAATGCGGGGGCGTCTGCCAGTGAACGAAGTTCAAAGCGCAGTCTGCTGTTACTGAATCGTAGAAGTTCACGAGATTGGCTAAAAAGGAGTACACAAGAGCCTGGGAAAAGCGAACCTTTGCTAAGCCGAAATAGAAACGCCTTAATTTGCGTGAACATCCTTTGGTCAACGGTTCATTCTGCTTTAAACACTTAAAAGCCAAACAGGGTCTTTTCTTTTTTCCTGTCTGTTTCTTCGGCATGTTGCTCTTCTTCGGATATGTGGTGCGCTACGTGGATGGCTAGGCCCGTGGCTGCGCCTGCGGAAAGACCTAGCAGTGTTTCAGTGAGCCAAGCGTACTGGTTCAACAATGTCAATACTACGAGTATGTCGAATATTATGGAGATGGCGAGGTAGCCGTAGCACCACATTTTGATGCTTGTTCCTCTTG
>CAYGYP010000185.1:0-4622 GCA_964354115.1 uncultured Candidatus Bathyarchaeia archaeon
CAGTGTGCAGTATAGTACCCTGATGGGAGCAAACCTGTCGAGCAATTCCTGGGGCGGAGGTGGTTACAGCCAGGGTCTTAAGGATGCTATAGATGCAGCGGGAGCGGCAGGAATGCTGTTTGTGGCGGCGGCTGGCAATGACGGCAGTAATAATGATACGTATCCGCAATATCCATCAAGTTATGACAGTCAAAGTCTTATTGCTGTTATGGCCACGGACAGATATGATAATAAATCAAGTTTTTCCAATTATGGGCCTGTATCAGTTGACCTTGGCGCACCGGGAAGCAATATCCTCAGCTGCAAGCCCGGCAATCAGTATCAGTATCTTAGCGGCACCTCGATGGCGACACCGCATGTGGCAGGGGCCTGTGCGCTGCTGTGGTCGATGAATCCGGCGGTCAGTAACCTTGAGATAAAAAATATCTTGATTCAGACGGTGGACCCGACTCTTTCCGGTATGTGCGTTTCAGGTGGTCGGCTTAATCTATATAACGCAATTTTGGAAATAAGGGCACCGTGGATAATAATTGAGCCTGAAGAAGGTACAATTGGGCCGGGGGATTCAGAGGATGTAAGTGTGACTTTCGACGCGTTAGAGTTGGCTCTGGGGGTATATGGAGCGGAGATAGTTGTTATTTCAGATGCTCCTTCCAGTCCCACAATAATTCCCGTAACGCTGACTGTGACTGCTGATGATTTGCAGGTCGCCCCTGCAGAGGATTTCAATTCGAGCGGGACCAGAGGCGGGCCATTTACACCGAAGTGTATGACCTATACACTGACAAATAACGGAGGTGCTCCTGTTAGCTGGACGACATCTGAAACCGAAAGTTGGCTTCATGTCGAGCCCGACGATGGGACTATTGGTCCGAGTGATTCGATAGACGTGGATGTTTGTATAACATCGGATGCGAACCTGCTTACCCCAAATACTTATGAGCAGCTATTAACGTTTGAGAATACAAACAGCGGAAGTATTAAGCAGCGTTCGGTTATGCTGATGGTGAAGCCACCGGACTGCTTCACGGAATTGTTCGATAGTAACGACAACGACTTAGAGGGCCTTATGCTGACGTTCCATCCTGATGGTTCAGGTTCTTACTATGAGGCCTGCAGGGAAGAGGTGGATGAATTTCCGACAAATCCGAACGGCGGCACGTTCGTAGCGCTTTGGGACGATGATTATGCCGGGTTTCTTCTTGGCGGCGGCAAGAAGATTTTATTCTACGGGACATTGTATAATCATTTTTATATCGGCAGTAACGGCTATATTACGTTTGGTGATGGGGACATGGAATTCGAGCCTTCGCTGGAGAACCACTTTGATATGCCGCGCATATCAGCTTTGTTTACAGATTTGTCTCCGCCGGATGATGAGTGTATTTCATATAAGAATCTCAGTGACAGGTTGGCGGTAACCTTTGAAGATGTGCCGTTATACGGAAATAAAAATGCAAAGAACAGCTTTCAGGTCGAGATGTTCTATGTTGATGGGACGATACGTATTACCTGGCTGAAGCTTGCCCCTGCGACTTGCGTTACCGGGCTGTCGGAGGGTTATGGTCTGCCGCCGCCGCCACTATTTTTGGAAAGTGATTTGAGCGAATATCTGCCGTGCTGGCCGGAGTGTGACCTAAACAGAGATTATTATGTCAACTTCAAAGACTTTGCTATTTTGGCTGAATACTGGCTTGAAGACGATTGCACGGTTCCCTTCTGGTGTGGAAAGGCCGATATGGATTTGAGCCACACAGTGGAATACGGTGACCTCTCGGTTTGCGCAATAAACTGGTTAACAGCAGATGAATGGTGGCTGCTACCGCTTTCTCATTGGAAATTTGACGAAGGCAGCGGGACAATAGCATATGATTCAGTCGGCGATAACGATGGCATTCTGATGGGGGACCCAACTTGGGTGACTGGGCAGATAGGTGAATATGCGCTGGATTTTGATGGTTCCGGAGATTATGTCAGCGTAGGAAATACCGTAACGCACAATTTACCTAAAGGCTCTTTTACGGCGTGGGTGAATCCAGCCGACCTGAATAGCACCTGCGGCGGCCGTAACTTTGCTTATATAATAGGAGCGGATAGTTATACTGGTGGAGAATTAGGATTCAGAGTAAATGGAGACGGTAGTGGCTGGGCTTCTGTTCAAAATACTATCTACCTTGGTCATTTGACGTATCCGCCAGGCTGCATAACTGTTGGAAGCTGGCATCTTGTGGCAATGACCTGGGACGGCTCCCATTGGAAACTTTATATAAATGGTGTCGAGAAAGACTGCAAAGCATTCTCACAGGGTACATCTAATGCATCTAATACAGCTTTAATAGGAAAGGGGTGGGATGGCTGTTCCTGGAACGGTAAAATCGACGATGTCCGCATCTACGACAGGGCTTTATCTGCCGGAGAAATCTGGCAGCTCTATTGGGAAGGTTTAGGGCCCAAAGCATCTGCCCCAAATCCTGCTGATGAAGCAACAGATGTGGACCCCAATACAGTCCTTAGCTGGTCGCCCGGGAAAGACGCTGTTTCGCACGATGTATACTTTGGCACCAATTACAATGATGTAAATAATGCTAATACATCCTCGCCTGAGTATAAAGGTAACTACGATGTTAATACCTTCGATCCCTGCGGACTGGGCCTTGATACTACTTACTATTGGAGAATTGACGAGAAGAGTTCCTCCGGCACAGCTAAAGGCGATATCTGGAGCTTCACGACATGGTGCGACTTGGTTGGCTGGTGGAAGTTTGACGAAGGCAGCGGGACGATTGCATACGACTCAGCGGACGGCCACGATGGGACATTGGTCAACGGGCCTGTCTGGACTACTGGTCAGATTGACGGCGCACTTAGCTTTGATGGTTCAAATGATTATGTCAATTGCGGATATAACTTTGCCTCTGTCGCAGGAAGCACTACCAAGACTATATCACTATGGGCAAAATCGGACAAAACAGATTATTCAACTACCGCACGGCTGCTAAATTTGTATAGAAGAAGTGACGGCAGCAGCTGTTTCTGTGTAGAAGCGACAGGCAGTCCGGCGATATGGCAGTTTGTATATATGAAAGGTTCAACCAGCGTTGCCTGGCTTAATTCAGGAGTTGCAGTAAGTGCAACACAATGGCAGCATGTAGCGTTAGTTCAGAACGGCACTAATGTAAGCTGTTATATTAATGGTGCGCCTGCAAATAGTGCGAATGATGGGGCCGCTCCCTCGGTATCAAATCCGTGCAATGCCGATATAGGTTGTTACTGGGCCGGCTATAGTGCCTTTTTCGACGGCACAATCGATGCTGTGCGGATTTACGACAGGGCTTTATCTGCTGAAGAAATCTGGCAGCTCTATCGGGAAGGCTTAGGTCCTAAAGCATCCTGCCCTAATCCGAATGATGGAGCAACAAACGTGGACCCGAATACAGTCCTTAGCTGGTTGCCGGGGAAGGGTGCTGTTTCGCACGATGTTTACTTCGGCACAAATTACAATGATGTAAATAATGCCGATACATCTTCTCCGGAATACAAGGGCAACTACGATGTTAATGCCTTCGACCCCTGCGCGCTGGATGTTAATGCTACTTACTACTGGCGTGTTGATGAGGTCAATGGCCTGAGTATATATAAAGGCGACGTATGGGGTTTTACGACGTGGAGCAGTGGATATGACCCTAATCTTGTTAGCCACTGGAAGTTTGACGAAGGCAGCGGCAGCACAGCTTATGATTCAGTCGGCAGCAATAATGGAACTATCACCGGAGCAACATGGACGACCGGCCAAATTGACGGCGCATTGAGCTTCGATGGTAGTAGCGATTACGTTACGGTAGGCGATAAGGCCAACCTTGAGCAGGCGACATTTACACTTTCATATTGGGCAAAGCTTAACAATCCTTCGGGAAGCTTCCAGGGAGGAATAGCAAAGGGATACATATTCGGGGCCACTTATGAGTATTCTTACAAAGTGGATTTCCACAACGGAAACGTAAATGCGAGCATCACAAACACCTCGGATACCGGTTTCGGAATAAATGGTTCGATAGCAGATGCCAACTGGCATATGTGGACGATGACGGCAGGAGGCGGGACGATAACACTGTATAAAGACGGGATTTACGTAAACAGCGCCGGATATACGGGGACTATAGATTATGACAAAAGTCACAATAACTTTATGATTGGCGCCAGAGACAGCAGCAGTTATTCCTTCAACGGTAAAATCGACGATGTCCGCTTCTACGACAGGGCTTTATCTGCCGGGGAAATTTGGCAGCTTTATCAGAATGGGCTTAGTAATCAAATACTAACTTCGGGGATTAAACTAAGGTGATGGCTGTAAACGGTCGGGGCTGAGAGAGTTTAAAGCTCTCTCAGCTTTTTTTCTCACTAAATCCGTCGCTCAAAAAAGCCGATTGTTGTTTTGGTCAATTTATTTTCTATTTGCGTCAAAAACAGATAATCCTTATAATGGCGGTTTGCGCTCGCGAATTCAGCCTAAAAATGTTAATTTCCGCCTTCGTCCCGTGGGACTAAGGCGGATAAACAGGAGTGGTAAATGCTCGGGAATATAAGTCATAGGTGCCTTTTTGCTCTCGTGCTGCTGTGCACTT